>JALZFU010000140.1 GCA_030861385.1 Actinomycetota bacterium | reverse complement strand
CTCGACGAGCTCGAAGCTGCCCTGGAGAAGGTTGAGCAGCTTCTTGTCCGCGTCGTCGAGCGGGATCGCCGCGCCGTCCTTGCGGGAGCGGACCTTGGCTACAGCCACTGGCACACGTCCTTCGCGTGGTAGGTGATGACGATGTCGGCGCCGGCGCGGCGGATGCCCGTCAGCGCCTCGAGCACGGCGGCGCGCTCGTCGAGGTAGCCCTTCTCGGCCGCCGCCTTGAGCATCGCGTACTCGCCGCTGACGTTGTACGCCGCGACCGGCATCTCGGTCCGGTCCTTCACGCGGCGCACGACGTCGAGGTAGGGGAGGGCCGGCTTGACCATGACGACGTCGGCGCCCTCGTCCACGTCGAGCAGCGCCTCCCGCACGGCCTCGTCCCCGTTGGCGGGATCCATCTGGTAGCCCCGGCGGTCGCCGAACGCGGGCGCCGACTCGGCGGCCTCGCGGAACGGCCCGTAGAACGACGACGCGAACTTCGCGCTGTAGGCGATGATCGGCACGTCGCTCAGCCCCTCGTCGTCGAGCGCATGCCGGATGTGCCCGACGCGGCCGTCCATCATGTCGCTCGGCGCGACGACGTCCGCGCCCGCCTCGGCATGGCTGAGCGCTGTCCGCGCGATCAGCTCGAGCGACGCGTCGTTGTCCACCTGCCCGTCCTCGACCACGCCGCAGTGCCCGTGGCTCGTGTACTCGCAGAGGCAGACGTCGGTGACGACGACGAGCTCGGGGACGCGCTCGCGGAGCGCGCGAAGCGCCCGCTGTACGATCCCGTCCTCGTCGTACGCCCCCGAGCCGGCCTCGTCCTTCTCCTCCGGGATGCCGAAGAGGAGGACGGCCCCGATCCCGAGCGCGTGCACCCGCTCCGCCTCGTCGGCCACGAGGTCGACCGACCGGCGCGCGATCCCCGGAAGGCCCGCGAGCGGCTCGTCGACTCCCGAGCCGGGGCAGACGAAGAGCGGGTAGACGAGGTGCGAGAGGTCGAGCCGCGTCTCGCGGACGAGCGAGCGAAGGGCGCTCGTCCGGCGGAAGCGCCGCAGGCGCGTGACCGGGAAGGTCGCCACGCCCGAGAGCGTAGCTACGTGATGTCGGCCCCCCGGATGAGGCGCAGGTCTTCGCGCCGGCGACGGCGTCCACGAGCAGCCGCTTCTCGCGCTGGATCTCACCCCGAGCGCCTCGCCTCGGGAAGCACGGGCGACGAAGCCGCACGGCGAAAACGCGAGGAATCAGGCGAGAAGCCGGCGGATCGCGAGCCGAGCCGCGAGGGCGAAGGCGGTGCCGAGCCCCAGGAGCCACGCGGTCTCGTGCGCGATGGCAGGCCAAGGGTCGGCGTCGTAGAGCGTCGACTCGAAGAGGCGTACCGAGTGGCTGAACGGAAAGGCGCTCGAGAACCACGCGGCCGGGTGGACCGCGATCTCGGGGAGGAAGCCGAGGAGGACGACAGGGAGCGCGACGAGAATCGCAACGAGCGCCGCCACGCGCGTCTCGCGCGCGAGGACGCCGAGGAGGACGCCGAGCGCGCCGAAGGCGGCGGCCGCGAGCGCGATCCCGGCCGCGAGCACGGGGAGCCGAGTCCACGAGGCGAACGAGGTCGAGCCTGCCACCTCGATGGCGATCCCGAAAACGAGCGTCAGCACGAGGCCGAGCGCGACGGCCACGACGGCGACGAGGACGATCTTCTCCGCGACGAGCGCGCCGAGACGAACGAGGCCGCGCGTGAGGCGCCCGAGCACGTTCTCGTCGCGCTCGGCCGCGATGCCCGCGGCGGCGACGAGGATGGACAGGAGCGCGATCGTGAGCGCGAGGACGTACGCCTGGACCTGGGCCGAGAGGAGCCATTCCCGCCGGCCCTCGTCCTCGGCCTTGAACGCGATCGGGTTTGCCGTCGCCCGGAGCGTCTCGCCGGTCTGCTTGAGCGCGAGGAGCGCTTCGTCCACGAACGTCTGGAGCTCGTCGATCTCACGCCGAGCGCCCGGATCGAGCGACCTCGCGTCGAGCGCGCCGAGGATCTCCCGCGCGCCCTGGAGGCCGACGATGTCGAACCGGTTCCCGAGGAAGTCGCCGGAGCCGCCCTCGCGTAGCAGACGGACGTACTCGAGGTTCGCGTCGATATAGGCGTCCTGGATCCTCCGGTTCAAGTTGTAGACGAGCGCCTCCGTCTGCCGCTCGACCCGCCCGGAGAGCCCACCCCGCGTGATCCGGAGCCTGAGCGTCGGCTGGCGGACGCGGCTCCGCAAGCGCGAGACGAAGCCGCGGGGCACGACGATCGCGGCGACGATCTCGCCGGTTCGAAGCTGCCGCTCCGCCTCCGCCTCGGAGAGCGGCACGAGCTCCACCTGCGTCTCGACCTGGTCGATCACCTGGTCGAGCTGGAAGCGCTGACCCGCGACGACGACGGTCTTCGGGATCTCGTCCAGGTCGACGAACCCGACGCGGGGCCGGTCGGTGGCGAAGCGCGCGACGAGTCCGACGAGGAGCGCGATGAGGAGCGGGTAGAGGACGAGCGCGGCGAGAAGGGCCGGCGAGCGCGCGAGCGTCCGCAAGTCCTTCCCGAGCAGGATCAAAACGCTTCTCACCGGAACCTCATCCTCGCGAGCGACGCGAGGAGACGGGATCGAACCCGCGAAAGGCGCGGCGCTCTTCGCGAGGCGATCATGCGAAGACGTCCGCTTCCGGCGCGAGCTCGTACTCGTCGCGCGGACCGTGGAAGACCAGGTTGCCGTCCTGGAGCACCGCGACGACGTCGGCGAAGCGCTCCACCTCGTCGAGGTTCTGCGTCGCGAAGACGACGGCGCCGCCCCGCTCCTTGACGCCGACGGCGAGGCGCCAGAGGCGCCGGCGCTGGCCGGGATCGAGCGACGCGGTCGGCTCGTCGAGGAGGAGGACGTCCGGCTCCGTGAGAAGGGCGATCGCGATGTTCAGCCGCTGCTGGTTTCCGGCCGAGAGCTCGGCCGCGGGGCGCTCGGAGGTCCGGATGTCGACGAGCTCGAGGAGGCGCGAGACGGTCGCCTCCGCGTCCGAGATTCGCTCGAGCCGGGCGAAGAGCGTGAGGTTCTCGCGCGCCGAGAGACGGCCGTAGTGAGCGGGGCGCTGGGGAACCCAGCCGATCCGGGAG
>JALZFU010000139.1 GCA_030861385.1 Actinomycetota bacterium | reverse complement strand
CCTCCAGGGACTCGGCGCTCTTTTCGACCGCCCGTTCCCGGTCGACCAGCTCGGCGTCGCGACGCTCGTGCCGCTCGCGGGCGGCGGCCAATTCGCGTTCGGCCTCAGCGAGCGCCTGCGCTCGACGCGTGCGCTCGGCGTCCGCGTTTCGACCAGCCTCGTCGCGTCGTTCGAGCTCGGTGACGAACGCCCGCGTCCGCGTTCGAACCCGCTCGAGGACGTCCGCGTACTCCCCGAGGGCCTCGCCCAGCTGCTCGGCGAGCGCGCGCTCGTTTCCCTGCAGTTCCCGTACGCGCCCAGCGGCCTCTTCGTGCTCGTGGACGGCGGCGTCGAGATCGGCGTCGAGATCCGGGCCGCCCTGATCGATCTCGTCGTCGCGATCCTCCCCGTCGCCGAGGTCGGGCGCGACGGGATCACGTTGCCGCCTCATTCTCCTCCAGTCGACCGTAGCGGACGCCTAGCGTAATCGCCCGCGCGCGAGCCGGCCGTTCGACGCGTGCTCCATCCCCGAAAGGAGGGAGCGGAGTGCTCAAGTTACACCGGCTCGCAGGCCGATTCGGACACCTCGGTGTCGTCCGCTCACGGAACGCGAAAGTGCGCTGCGGAATGCGTTTTCTGAAAATCCCCCGCCTCGGCCTCCTCTCGAAGTTCGCACTCGCGAGCATCGTCCCGATCGTCCTCCTCGGACTTCTACTCGCTCACTACCTGAAGAGCCAGATCGAGGACCGGACGCTCTCGGAGGCGACCCGGGCGGCCGTCCTGATCGCGCGTGCCGGCATCCAGCCACAGCTGAAGCCGTCGGATCTCGAGAACGGCCTTACGCCCGCCCGCATGCGGCGGCTCACGGACGCGCTCCACGCGCACCAGATTCGCGGGCAGGTCGTGCGGATCAAGATCTGGAACCGAGCGCTCGAGGTCGTCTACTCGGACGAGCGGAGGCTGGTCGGGAAGCGTTTCCCGCTCTCGAAGGACGCGCTGCGCGACGCCTACAACGGAGAGATCCGCTCCCAGGTCTCGGACTTGACGCGCGCCGACCACGCAGGCGAGCGAAAGTACGGGCAGCTGCTCGAGGTCTACGTACCGCTGCAGTTCCAAGACGAGGGAATCCCTGCCGGCGTCTTCGACGTCTATCTCCCCTACAAGCCGATCGCGGAGGCGATCGACGCCGACACGCGAACGATGTACGTCCTCCTCCTTGCCGGCCTCGGCGTCCTCTACGCCACCCTCTTCCGGATCGTCGCCGGCGCCTCGCGACGGCTCCGAGCACAGGCGCGCGAGCTCGAGCATCAGGCCGAGGAGCTTCGCCACCAGGCGGACGAGCTGAGACGGCACGCGAACGAGAAGGAGCAGCAGGCGCTCCACGACGCGCTCACGGGGCTTCCGAACCGAACGCTCTTCCACGACCGAATCGGGCACGCGATTCTCGCCGCACGGCGCACGCAGGCCCGCGTCGGCGTCCTCATCATGGATCTCGATCGCTTCAAGGAGATCAACGACACGCTCGGCCACCACTGCGGCGACCTCTTCCTGAAAGAGTTCGCGACTCGCCTCTCCGGGAGCGTCCGGTCAAGCGACACGATCGCCCGCTTGGGCGGCGACGAATTCGGTCTCGTCTTTCCGGAGGTCACCGACGTCCGGGCGATCCAGGAGGTCGCCGAGAAGCTCCGGCAGGTCGTCGAGCAGCCGTTCGTCCTCGAGGGACTCCCGCTGGGCGTCGAGGCCAGCATGGGTCTCGCTCTCTACCCGGATCACGGAGACGACGTGGAGACCCTCCTCCAGCGCGCCGACGTCGCGATGTACGTCGCGAAGGAGGCGCGGACGGGCGTCGAGTTCTACAAGTCGGAGAAGGACGGATACAGCCCGGAGCGACTGACGCTCGTCGCCGAACTTCGCCGCGCGATCGAGAACAGGGAGCTCACGCTTCACTACCAGCCCAAGGCGAGCCTCCGGACCGGGTCGATCGAGAGCGTCGAGGCGCTCGTTCGCTGGCAGCACCCGGAGCGCGGTCTCCTCCCCCCGGACGCCTTCGTACCGGTGGCGCAGCACACCGGCCTCATCCGGCCGTTCACGCTCTACGTCCTCGACGAAGCGCTGAAGCAGTGCCGTGCGTGGCACGACGAGGGCTTGGACCTCGCGGTCGCGGTCAACCTCTCGATGCGGAACCTCCTCGACGCCGAGTTTCCGGCGACCGTCGGCGGCCTGCTCGCGAAGTGGGGCGTCGAGGCTCGCTTCCTCAACCTGGAGATGACGGAAGGCACGATCATGGCCGACCCCTTCCGGGCCATGTCCGTCCTCCGACGCCTGAGCGACATGGGCGTTCGCCTCGCGATCGACGACTTCGGCACCGGTTACTCCTCGCTCGCATACCTCAAGCGCCTCACCGTGAACGAGATCAAGATCGACCGTTCCTTCGTGATGAACATGACGAACGACGAGAACGACGCCGTAATCGTCCGTTCTACGATCGATCTCGGGAGGAACCTCGGGCTCGAGGTCGTCGCGGAGGGCGTCGAGAGCCAGGAGGCCTGGGCGGCGCTCGAAGAGCTCGGGTGCGACCTCGCGCAGGGCTTCTATCTCAGTCGCCCCGTCCCGGCGGAGGTGCTGACCTCGTGGCTCCGTGAGCGGAGGAAGCGCCCGGAACGCCCTCTCCGGATCGTCGACGGCCCCGAGCTCGCAGCCGAGGCGTCGTAGGCGAGCCGGACAACGTGCTTCCCCCCGATAGGGGATCGATACGCGGATGGACGGATCCGAAGAGAACGATGATGCCCCGCCACCATTCACCTTTGACATTGCTGCTCCGACTCGGGGCGTTGGCTCTCGTCGCGCTCTCCGTGACGACGACGGCGTCGTCGGCGTCGTCCGGATTGGCGGCGGGGACGCGGGCGGCCAAGGGCGTGGAAAAGCGCGCAACGGGGACGCCTACTCGGGCGCGACGAGCGCTGCTCGTTCCGGACGTTCGCCGACAGCCGTACGTCTTCGCGAAGAGCATCCTCCAGGACGCTGGGTTTTCCTGGCGGGTCGCCGGCAGCGTCCAGGGCTACGCCGGGAACGCCGTGACTTCGCAGGCGCCCGCGGCCGGCACGCGCGTCATCGACACCGGTTCGCCGCTCGTCGTCCTCCGTCTCCGGCGTCCACCCGACTACCAGGAGCGAGGCCTCCCCTCGAACGCCTCGCCCCGGCGCGGGACGCCGCTCGTGCTCGCCGACTAGGTCCGGAGGCGATGACGACCTTCCTGCGGCGACGGCTACTCCTCGGGCGAGAGGACGGCATCACCCTCATCCTCGCCATCTCGGTCCTGACGGTCCTCGCCCTCACGGGCGCCACGGTCGTCCTCTTCGCGAGCGCGAACGCGCGAAGCGCCGCTCATTCGAACAGCAACTCGGTCTCCTACGCCCTCGCCGAGGCCGGAATCGACGAGGCCGCCTCAATCCTCGCGAAGCAGGGCAACAACGCGTTCTCTCCGACGCTCCTACCGGGCTCCGGGGCGCCGAAGACGTCCACCTACCGGGACGGAACGGTGACGTGGTTCGGCACGTTCGACTCGGCGACCTCCGTCTGGACGATCACCTCGGTCGGCCGGGTGACGAACCCGACCGGACCCGGGACGGGAGCCGTGCAACGAACGGTGACCGCGAGGATCAAGGTGAACCCGCCGCCTCCGGCGCCGCCGGAGACGCAGGCGTGGAACTACCTCTACGCCGGTCGGACGGGGAACCTGTGCGACATGACGCTCCAACAGTCGGGCGACATCGTCGCCCCCCTCTACGTCGCCGGGAACCTCTGCCTTACGAACACGGCCACGCTGAGTCGCGGCCCGATTCACGTCGGCGGGACGG
>JALZFU010000127.1 GCA_030861385.1 Actinomycetota bacterium | reverse complement strand
CAGCGAGGCCGACTGCGCGGGCCTGCACGCTCACCGCTCGACCTTGGAAGCGATGCTGGGTTGCGGCGCCAGTAGGCGACGCGCCCGCCAGGCATAGAGGATCAGAAACTCGGCGCCGACGAAGAAGATGACGAGCGCCTGGATCATCGTCGCGAGGTCGACGGCGAGCGCGGGTTCGAACACCTCCGGGTCGAGTTGCCGCGTCGACGTCCCGATCTGGAGCGCCGCGAAGAGGAGCGCGGCGAAGAGGATCCCGATCGCCTTGTTGCGTCCGAGGAGCGCGACCGCGATCCCGGTGAACGCGATCAGGTTCGTGGCGAAGTCTCCTGTCGAGACGCCGAACTTGAACCCGAGGACGTCGACCGAGCCGGCGAGCCCCGCGAACGCGCCGGCGATCGCGAGCGCGAGGAAGTAGTTCTTGGATACGGAGATCCCGCCGTAGCGAGCGGCCTCCGGGTTGAAGCCGACCGCCCGCACCTCGTAGCCGAGCGTCGTCCGGTTCAGGAGCACGTGGTAGACGACGAGCGCGAAGAGCGCGACGAAAAGGCCCGCGTGGAGCGCGGGGAGGCTTCCCCAGATCGGCCAGAGCCTCGCCGAGTCGAGCACGCTCTCCGAGCGTGGAATCGAGGGCTCGGGTCCCTGAAGGCGCCCGCCGATCTCGAAGAGGTACTGGCCGCCGAAGATCGCGATCCAGTTCAGCATGATCGTCGTGATCACCTCATGCGCCCCGACGGTTGCCTTGAGAAGGCCGGCGATCCCGCCCCAGATGCCGCCGGCGACGATCGAGGCGAGGATGGCGAGCAGGATGTGAAGCGGGCGGGGCGTGGCGTCGAGGTGTGTGCCGACGTAGAGCGCCGCGATGAAGCCGACCCAGTACTGCCCCTGCCCCCCGATGTTGAAGAGGCCGCAGCGGTAGGCGAACGCGACCGCGATCGCCGTGAGGACGAGCGGCGTCATAAGGATGAGCGTCTGCTGGAGGTCGTTCGCCGCGTCCCCACGCGCCTCGCCCGTCACCCAGGGGAAGAACCAGTTGAGGCCCGTCCCCTCGAAGATCGCCTGGTAGGCGGTGACCGGGTTGCTGCCGGTGACGAGGACGACGAGACCTCCGACGAGGAACGCGAGCGCGGTCGCCGCGAGCGGGACGAGGACTCCCCCGAGCCGGCTCGCGAACCAGCTCGAGACGGGGTCGCCGCGGTCTTCTCGCCCGTCCGGCTCGGCGGGCGCGACGCTCACGCGGCCTGCCTCCGGCCGCCCGTCATCGCGATCCCGAGCTCCTCCTCAGAGACGCTCGGGGGGTACTCGCCGACGATTCCGCCCTCGTACATGACGAGGACCCGGTCCGAGAGCGAGCGGATCTCGTCGAGCTCGAACGAGACGAGGAGGATGGCGCGCCCCTCGTCGCGCTCCTCGACGAGGCGGCGATGCACGAACTCGATCGCCCCCACGTCGAGGCCGCGCGTCGGCTGCGCCGCGATCAGGATGCGGGGGTCGCGCGAGACCTCGCGAGCGATCACGACCTTCTGCTGGTTTCCGCCCGAGAGGGCGGCGGCCGGGGTCTGCGGCCTCCCCCCGCGGACGTCGAACTCCCTCAGGAGACGCGCGGCTCGCTCGACGAGTCGCCGCGGGTAGAGCCAGCCCCACTTGGAGTCGGGCTCCTTGCGGTAGTCGTGGAGCGCCAGGTTCTCGGCGAGCGTGAAGTCGAGCACGAGGCCGCGGCGCTGGCGGTCCTCCGGGATGTGACCGACCCCCAGGTCGAGGCACTCCCGCGCGCGGGCGTTCGTTATGTCCTTGCCCCGTACGAGGATCCGCCCGCCGGCCGGGCGGCGGAGGCCGGTGAGGGCGTCGATCAGCTCGCTCTGGCCGTTTCCGTCCACCCCCGCGATCCCGACGATCTCGCCGGCGCGCACTTCGAACGCCGCCCCCCGCACGGCCTCCAGCCCGCGCTCGTCGAGGACGCGCAAGTCCTCGACCTGGAGGAGCGGCTCGCCGACCTGGGCTGGCGGCTTCTCCACGCGAAGGACGACCTCGCGCCCGACCATCAGGCGCGCCAGCGCGTCAGGCGTCGCGCCCTCGCGCGGCACCGTGTCGATCCGCCGTCCCTGGCGAAGCACGGTCACCCGGTCGGCGATCGCGAGCACCTCGTTCAGCTTGTGGCTGATGAAGATGATCGACTTTCCGTCGGCCTGGAGCGAGCGGACGATCGTGAAGAGCTCGCTCGCCTCCTGCGGCGTGAGGACGGCCGTCGGCTCGTCGAGGATCAGGATCTCCGCCCCTCGGTAGAGCGCCTTCAGGATCTCGGCGCGCTGCTGCATGCCGACGCTGATCGAGGAGACCCGCGCGTCCGGACGAACGGCGAGCCCGAAGCGCGACGAGAGCTCACGGACCCGCTCCTCGGCCCCGGCGAGGTCGAGGAACGGTCCCTTCCGCGGCTCCGTCGCGAGGACGATGTTCTCGGCCACGGTCATCACCGGGATGAGCATGAAGTGCTGGTGCACCATCCCGATCCCGAGATCGATCGCGTCGCGTGGGGAGCCGATCCGAACCGGCTTCCCGTTCAGCCGGATCTCGCCCTCGTCGGGGTGGTAGAGGCCGTAGAGGATGCTCATGAGGGTCGACTTCCCGGCGCCGTTCTCCCCGA
>JALZFU010000112.1 GCA_030861385.1 Actinomycetota bacterium | reverse complement strand
GCGGCGGGCTCGCCGGCGTTCGCCCCGACGACCTCGCAGCGACCGTCGTCCGCGCCGCGGTCGAGCGCGCGGGCGTCCCGGAGGAGCAGATCGAGGACGTGTGGCTCGGCTGCGCGAACCAGGCGGGCGAGGACAACCGGAACGTCGCGCGCATGGCGGCGCTCCTCGCCGGGCTCCCCGAGGAGGTCGCCGGCGTGACCGTGAACCGCCTCTGCGCCTCGGGTCTTTCGGCAGTCGTCTCCGCGTGCCACGCGATCCGGGCGGGCGACGGCGACTTCTTCGTCGCCGGCGGCGTCGAGTCGATGACACGCGCACCGCTCGTCATGGCGAAGCCGGACAAAGCCTTTCCGCGCGGCGACCAGGTCGTCTACGACTCGACGCTCGGCTGGCGGTTCCCGAACTCCCGCATGGCGGAGATGTTCCCGCTCGAGTCGATGGGCGAGACCGGCGAGAACGTCGCCGAGCGCTTCGACGTCTCGCGCGAGGACCAGGACGCCTTCGCGCTCGAGAGCCAGCGGCGCTGGGCGGCCGCCCACGAGGCTGGGCGCTTCGCGGACGAGCTCGTGCCCGTGGGAGACGCCGACCGGGACGAGCATCCTCGGCCGGACACGAGCGCGGAGAAGCTCGCCTCCCTCCGGCCCGCCTTCCGGCCCGGCGGGACGGTGACGGCCGGGAACTCGAGCGGCGTGAACGACGGCGCCGCCGCGCTCGTCGTCGCGAGCGAGGAGCGGGCACGGGAGCTCGGTGCCGAGCCGCTCGGACGGTTCGTCGCGAGCGCCGTCGCGGGCGTCGACCCGCGCGTCATGGGAATCGGGCCCGTCCCCGCGGTGCGAAGGGCGCTCGCCCGAGCAGGACTCGAGGTCGGCGACCTCGACCTGGTGGAGCTGAACGAGGCGTTCGCCTCGCAGAGCCTCCAGGTGATCCGAGAGCTCGGGCTCGACGGCGACCGGGTGAACGTGAACGGCGGCGCGATCGCGCTCGGTCATCCGCTCGGAATGAGCGGCGCTCGCCTGGCCGTGACGCTCCTCCACGAGCTTCGCCGTCGCAGCGGCCGCTACGGCCTCGCGACGCTCTGCGTCGGCGTCGGCCAGGGGCAGGCGGCTCTCTTCGCGCACGAGTAGCTCGGGTCCCGACCCGCCCCCCTTCTCGCGCCCAGCGTACCGCCGAGAATCGCGCGCAGGGCGGGCGGATCGTTCCGAGGGACGCACGCCAGGCACCCGATTTGCCGCGCGCGATATCGTCCCGGGCCGATGGCGGTCGCGACGGAGCGGGAGTACGGCCTCTTCATCGACGGCGCCCTCGTCGAGCCGGCCGGCGGCGAGGTCCGGGAGCTCGCGGAACCGGCGACGGGCGCGACGCTCGCGCGCGCCGCGATGGGTGGGGCAAGGGACGTCGATCGCGCCGTCGAGGCCGCAAGGAACGCGCTCACGGGAGCGTGGGGCAAGACGGCGCCGGCGGAGCGCTCGCGCCTCCTGCATACGCTCGCCGACGCGATCCACGACGGCCGCCGGGAGCTCGCGGAGCTCGAGAGCAGAAACGTCGGGAAGGCGATCTCGTCCGTCAAGGGCGAGATCGCGGCGGCGGTCGGCCACCTTCGCTTCTTCGCCTCGGCCCTCGGAGCGATCGAGGGTCGGTCGCACTCGGTCGGCGGCACCCAGCTCTACTACTCGCTCCGCGAGCCGGTGGGCGTCTGTGCGCAGATCGTCCCGTGGAACTACCCGCTCATGCTCGCGTCGTGGAAGCTCGCGCCCGCGCTCGCGGCCGGGTGCACCGTCGTGCTGAAGCCCGATCCGGCGACGCCGCTCACCGCCGTCCGGCTCGCCGAGCTCGCAAGCGAAGTCGGGATCCCGGCCGGCGTCGTCAACGTCGTCCCCGGAGACGGGCCGACGACCGGAGCGCATCTCGTCTCGCACCCGGGCGTCGACAAGGTCGCGTTCACGGGCTCGACGGCGACAGGCAGCGAGGTGATGCGCCTCGCCTCGAGCCCGGTGAAGCGGATCTCGCTCGAGCTCGGCGGCAAGAGCCCGAACCTCGTCTTCGCCGACTCGGATCTCGACGACGCGATCCCGAGCTCCGTCTACGCGATCTACTACTCGGCCGGCCAGAGCTGCGACGCACGGTCGCGCGTCCTCGTCGAAAGGCCGCTCTACGACGAGTTCGTCGCGCGCTTCGTCGACACGGCGGGCCGCCTCAAGGTCGGCGACCCGCTCGATCCGGAAACGCAGATGGGCTCCCTGATCTCGCAGGCCCACCGCGGAAAGGTGCATCGTTTCGTCGAGACCGGGCGGGAGGAGGGGGCCGAGGTCGTCGCGGGCGGCGAGCCGGCCGACGGCGACGGCGCGTTCTATCCGCCGACCGTCCTCGCCGGCGTGGACAACCGAATGGTGGTCGCGCAGGAGGAGATCTTCGGTCCGGTCGTGACCGTTACGCCCTTCGAGGACGAGCGCGAGGCGGTCGCGGTCGCGAACGACTCGAAGTACGGCCTCG
Organism: Actinomycetota bacterium; assembly: GCA_030861385.1. Lineage (GTDB taxonomy): Bacteria > Actinomycetota > Thermoleophilia > Gaiellales > Gaiellaceae > JALZFU01. The sequence continues at coordinate 2,298 of JALZFU010000112.1, read as the reverse complement.
TGGCGACCGTCTGGACGCGGGATCCGGCCCGCGGCCATCGCCTCGCGCGCCAGATCAAGGCGGGGACGGTGGGGATCAACACGCCCTACACGGCCCCTCCGGGGGCCGCCTTCGGCGGCTACAAACAGTCGGGCTTCGGCCGCGAGATCGGCCTCGAGACGCTCGACATGTACCTCGAGCACAAGAGCGTTCTCGTCTCGACGAGCGCGAAGCCGCTCAACCCCTTCTCGCTCTAGCAGCCGGGCTCCCGCCTCCTAGATCCAGTCGAACTCCTGCTGGAGGAGGGGGACCAGGAAGTAGAGGACGAACGCGAACGCCGCGCCGTACATGAGCGGGTGGACCCGCGCCCACTGACGCTGGAAGAGCCTGATCAGGACGTAGAAGATGAAGCCGGCCGCGATCCCGTCCGTGATCGAGAACGTGAACGGCATGATCATGATCACGATCGCGGCGGAGAGGCCGACGGCCACGTCGTGGAAGTCGATTCCGGCGAGCTTGCGCTCGGGCGTCGTGGCGCGCCGCCCCCTCCTCTCGCCCTCACGATCGGGGTGGTGGAACGCCGGGTCGCCTGACTCGACCTCGGCCTCCTCCTCCGCCTCGGAGAGGACGCTGATCATGAGCCAGCCGACGATGATGAGGGCGGGGGCCGTTGCCTGTGGCGGCACCATCCCGATCACCGGGGCGAAGAACATGAACGGGAAGAAGAGGAGCCCGGTCACGACGCTCACCCAGCCGGTGCGACCGCCGACGCCGACGCCCGAGGCCGACTCGATGTACGTCGTCGCCGACGACGCCGAGGCGGCGCCGCCGGCGGCGGCGGCGAGCGAGTCGACCAGGAGAGGCTTCCGGATGTCCGGCATCTCGCCCCGCGCGTTCAGGTAGCCGGCCTGGCGGCCGACGCCGACGAGCGTCCCCATCGTGTCGAAGAAGTCGGCGAGGAAGAGGGTGAACGCGTATGCGACCGCCGCGAGGAACGGAAGCGTCGTGAAGGCGTCGAAGCTGATCTCGCCGATCAGGCTGAAGTCCGGGGTCTCGACGAGGTTGTCCGGCCAGCGCGCGTACCCGAGGTTCTCGGGGTAGACGTCGGCTGCGTAGTTCAGGATCGTGGCGAACGCGGTCGTGACGATGATCCCGAGCAGGAGATCGCCGGGGAACCCGATCGCGCGAAGCCCGATGGTGACGACGAGCCCGACGATTGTGATCAGCGCCGTCCACGTCGTCAGGGGCGCGAGGTCGACCGGCGTCGGCGCCTGGCGTCCGACCACGAGCCCGGAGTTGTAGAGGCCGATGAACGCGATGAAGAGGCCGATCCCGATCGCGATCGCCTTCTTGAGCTCGAGCGGAATCGCGCGCATGATCGCCTCGCGAAGGCCGACGAGGACGAGAAGGGTGACCGCGAGCCCTTCGACGACGATGAGGCCCATCGCCTCCGGGAACCCGAGCCCCGCGTCCGCGACGAGCGTGAACGCGACGACGGCGTTCAGACCGAGGCCCGGCGCGAGCGCGTAGGCCTTGTTCGTGTAGAGGCCCATCAGGATCGTCATCACGCCGGCGACGAGGCACGTGGACGTGAGGACGCCGTCGAAGGGAAGCCCCTTCCCTTCGAGTCCCGGGACGCCGGCGAAGCCGAGGATCGCCGGGTTCACGAAGATGATGTAGGACATCACGATGAACGTCGTCGCCCCGGCGACCGTGTCGCGCGCGAGCGTCGTCCGGTGTTCCGCGAACCGGAAGCGACGACCCAGCCCCGACCGCTCGAAGTTCGCCGCCATCGTGGCCATGCAAGCGCTCCTTTCGTCCCGGACGCCGACGGGGACGGCGGGATGCTAACGCCGCCTCGCGCTCGCGCAAAACGCGTCTTCGAGCGGCTCGGCCAGCTGTACGAGATCGGCGGCAGCGAGGGCGCCAATCGCCCCGGCTTCAGCGGCGCCGAGGACGAAGCCCACGAGCTCGTCGCGGGCTGGATGCGAGACGCCCGTCTCGCGACGGAGGTCGACGCAGCCGGAAACCTGGTCGGCCGCTCGCCGGGTTCGCGCCCCGACTTGGCGGAGGTCTGGACGGGCTCACATGTTGACAGCGTCCCGCGCGGCGGCCGCTTCGACGGCGCCCTCGGCGTCGTCGCGGGGCTCGAGGCCGCCGAGCTCGCAGCCGCCGAACGCTGCGAGCGAACGCTCGCGGTCGCCGTCTTTCGGGCCGAGGAGACGGGGTGCCACGGAAGCCGCGCCCGCGCAGCCGAGCGCTCCCTCCCCGGCGCCTTCGTCGAGCTGCACGTCGAGCAGGGGCCGGTGCTCGCCGAGG
>JALZFU010000109.1 GCA_030861385.1 Actinomycetota bacterium | reverse complement strand
CGCCCCATCGCCGCCCGCGCGGCGCGTTCGGTACCATGTTGCGGCCGGCGGCGCGTGCGCCGCGCGGCGTGCAGGGCGGTTAGCTCAGTTGGGAGAGCACCAGCTCGACAAGCTGGGGGTCACTGGTTCGAGCCCAGTACCGCCCACCTCGCAGAAGAGCCGAAAGTCCTGCTAGTTGCAGGCTTTTGGCTCTTTCTCGTTGGCGGTCGTTATCCGCCCAGGACGCGCGCCGCGGCGAGCAGATGAATGTCGGCGTCGTCGTAGCTCGCGAGTACTCGCATTTCTTCTCTGCCCGCTTCCTCAGCCGTCGCCCGGCGACACGCCGCAAGCGCTTTCGCCTCGTCGAGAGCTTCGGCTTCATCGAGGACCTCGCGGCCGGAGGCGGAAGCGCTCCCACAAGGATTGCGTTTCGCCAATCGAACGCCGATCGGTCCTAGTAGGCGACCGCGCGGGCTTCCCGCCGCAAACTCCGCGCCAGGTAAATGGTCGTGACAAGAGGCGCGATGAGAAGGATGACGAAGAGGATTGGCCCCAAGACCTCGAGCGCCTCCGGCGGCCCTCCAGTGCATGCCTCCGTGCCCGGAATGGCGGCGCCCGTTTCCGGATCGACCTCTCCGGAACATTCGCTCGAATAGGCGGGGAACACGGCGAGGAAGAGGGGGAGCGCCAGGCCGCCCGGGACGACGAGCGTGCCGACGAGCTTCTCACGCGTCGTCCAGACGGCCGAGGCCCAGAGGAGGGCGACGCCGATGAACCACCCGACGACGGGAAGGAGGACGCCGCCGACGAGGAGGAGGACGAGGGCTGCGATCTCGAGTATCCCCGACCGCCTCGGGCGAACGCCGAAACGCTCACGAGCTTCGGCCGCGATGTCGGCCGGGTCGCCCAGGCGATCGAGGAGCGAGCGCACGCTCCCCTCGTCGGACGCCCCCCAGGCGCGCGCCTCGGCGATGTGCTCCGAGATATCGCCGACGATCTCGCGACGGCGAGCGCTCGGCAGGTCGGATAGCTCCCGCTCGAGGCGGTCGAGGTAGTCGCGGACGAGCTGCTCGGGCGTCGCCGTCATCGTTCTCGCTCCCCTCCTATGAAGTGATCGACCGCGTCGCGGAACCGTCTCCACTCCTTCCTGAACCCGGCGAGCGCCTCGTGCCCTTCCTCCGTCAGCCGGTAGTAGCGGCGGGGCGGCCCCGAGGGCGATTCACGCCAGGTGGACTCCACGAGCCCGTCCCGACGAAGGCGCGAGAGGAGCGGATAGATCGTCCCCTCGCTCGTCACCATCCCGTCCACCTCGGCGAGCGAGCGAACGAGCTCGAAGCCGTAGCGCTCGCCCGCGGCGAGGGTGGCGAGGACGCAGTACTGGAGCGTCCCTCGGCGCATCTGCGCGATCAGCGCGTCCTGTCTGCGTACCATGCGGTGAAAGGTACCTTACACCACCGCCAGATCAGCGCTTCGCCTGGTGGCACCCGACAGGAGATGGTCAGCCGGTTGACCTGAGCGCGTAACGCTACTGCTCTTCGAGACTTGTGATCCGCGCCGCGAGAAACGTCTCGTTCGCGGCGCGGCCGAGGACGCAGTTCGCCACAACACTGACTCGGTCGTCGAAGAAGTGCAGACGTCGCCACTCTCTCCGAGAGTCGACCCCGGATGTCCGATCGTCGACCTTGAAGTCCATGATGAAACCCTCGTACCGGCTCGCGGCCGCCCGTCCCTCCTCGGCGATGATCTGCACCCACGCGTAGCCGTCGTGCGGGTCCGCCTCGCCGATCCAGCGGCCCCGGACGCGGATCCGGCCGTCGCGACACGGCTTTCCCGCCGTGAGGACGCGCAGGCGCGGCGGCAGCTCGTTCGCGGGTGTGCGCGTCGCCGGGGGAGCGAGGTAAATCCCTTCCCGGGCGGGCGCGACGATCGCCAGCCTCGGACTCACTCCCGCGAGCGCAGCGACGGGTACGGACTGGCCCCGGATGTCCTCGCACCCTCGCTCGTGGGCCTTGCCGAGGAGCCCGCTGCTCCCGAGCGCTTCCGCCCTGATCGCGTCGGAAGCGTAGTCAACCCGGGTTCCGGTGCCAGCGTATGTCACGCCGCGCCAGACGAGGACAGCCGTGCAGGAACCCTCGCTCGCGCGTTCACCGGTGCCGCAACCGGCGGCAACGACCACGAACGTGACGGCGAACCAGGCGCGAGTCGACCTCACA
>JALZFU010000031.1 GCA_030861385.1 Actinomycetota bacterium | reverse complement strand
CCCTCTTCCCGCTCGCGGCCGCGTCGGCCGCCTTCCCGGGTCTCTCCCCGCCGCTGCGAGCCGGCTTCGCACTCGTCGGCGCCGGCGGTCTCGCCGCCGCGGCGATCGTCGTCGCCCTCCCGCGCCTCACGGCGAGCGCTCGACTCGCGCCCCTCCGGCTGGTTCGATGGCTGGCGCCGCGGGCGACCCCGCTTCGTCCCGCCCTGCACGCCGCGGTCTTGATCCTCGCGTCCTGGCTCGTGCGAGTCCTCGCACTCGTGCTCCTCCTCGAGGCCCTCGGACTCGGGTTCTCGATCCCGCTCGCCGTCATGTTCCTCTCTGCCGGCGCCGCCTCGGCGGCGATTCCGTTGGGACTCGCCGGCGCCGCGACGCAGGTCGGCGCAGGAGCGACGCTGCTCGCCCTCTCCGGCATCGAGGGATCACGCGCACTCGGGTTCGCGATCGCCGCCCAGGCGCTCATCGTCCTCGCGGGAGCGGCCGTCTTCCTCGTCGCCGTCTCGTGGCAAACCGCCCTCCGCCTCCGGCCGGCGCGCGAGATCGGAGCGGCGAGCGCCTCAACGTGAGGAGCTGCCGCCCTCGTCGCCGACTGCCGCTCACGCCGTGCGCGACCCAGTCTCCGTCGGACGGCAGGAGAAACGAAGAGGCGAAAGTCGAAGTGCGATCCGGTCGCCGATGAAGTGCCTGCCGGGCGCGTGCGGATCGTGTCGAAAAGTATTCTCGTCGCGATGGAACGCGTACTCGGCGACGCGATGTCGACCGATCTTCTCGTCGTCGCCCCGGAAGAGGCGCTCGGCGAGGCGGCAAGGAAGATGAGCACTCGCGGCGTCGGCGCCGCTCTCGTCATGGACGCCGGCCGACTGCTCGGAATTCTGACCGAGCGCGATCTGCTGAACGCGGTCGCGAGTCGTGCAGACACAGGCGAGGCGCGCGTTCGCGACTGGATGAGCGAAGGGCCGGTCACCGCTCCGCAGACGATGGCGATCGGACGAGCCGCGAGGATCATGGTGACACGCGGCTTTCGCCACCTCCCGATTGTCGAGGGCGAGCGCACGATCGGGATCGTGAGCCTCCGCGACATCATCCGCGCGACCGCGCGCGTCTATCCGGAATACGAGGACGAAGAAAGCTAGGAGAGCCACGCCGCGAGCAGGAAGGGTCGTGCTCGCGCGAGTCTTGAGGGAGCCGGCCGACGCCGTCCCCCGCGTCTTTCCTAGCCCTCGCCCTGCTCCGCGAGCGTCTCTGCTGCCTCGCTCAGTCGCTCGAACTCGACGGTGGTGCCCCGTGGAACGTCTCGCTCCCGCGCGGCACCCCTGACCTCGACGATGAAGCTCTTCTGCACCCAGCCGCCGTCGTCCGTCGGGATCCAGTCGTCGAGGCGGGCGAGCGCGTTCGCGAGCGATCCAGTGTGACCGGGCAGAGAGACCGTACGTCGTTCCCCGTTTACGAGCACGATCTCAACTGCGATCGCCATGAGTTGACGATGCTACTCGACCGACGCCGTTCGACCCCTGGCCGCGAGGACGGCGGCAGGGTCATTTCAGCGGTAGCGCACGTCAACGCTCGTTCGGTCGTCGTCACACTCCCCGCCTTCCTGCCTTCGTCCGCGCAGCCCATCGCGAAGCGGCGGCGACCCCGACCGGTCGATGTTGCGATCTCGCACGCGCCAGCCGATGCTGGTACGAGGTGCGTCTCTTCGCTCCCCGCCTCCGAGGAAGCTAGGCTCCGTCGCGCGCTCCGTACCGAGAACGGTTGAACGAAGGGCTGGGATGGCGAAGCGAAAGACACAGGGTCAGCTGCTCGATAAGTGGCTTGCGGACGTTCAGAGACTCGCCAAGGATCGACGTCCCCGACTGCCAGGCGAGAAGAGGCGCCGCTCCCGCTTGCTCCAACCGCTTCGCGGGCGACTTCGCTGGTTCGCGCCTACACGCCAAGGAAGGAAACCGCAATCCGCGCTCGTCACAGGGGAGGCAAGGCGGACCGTGAGAGAGCAGGACGACGAATCAAACGGGGAGCTTCCGTAGCGCGCCGAGCTCCAACCGCGTCGAAGGAATTGCGCGGATCCCCGCGACTGCGCTGACGGGAAGCCGGAGTCGATGCGCGCGGGTGTCACGCCAAGCGGTTCGAACGGGGCTACAAGTCGGAAATGCGCCCAGACGATCGGCTCACGCGGCGCCTTCGGCGCGGCGCGTTGGCTCGTCGCGAAGGACCCAGAAGACGATCGCCTCGCCCTCGCCGAGGTTTCGCCAGCCGGTGACGCCGCTCCGCTCCGCGAGCAGCGCCTCGCCCTGCCGGAGGACCGGGCGGCCGGTCGGAAGGATGACCTGGACGAGACCTTGCGCGACCGCCACGATCTCGACGTCCTTGTGCGGGAAGCCCGGTGCTGCCGAGCCGCCCGGACTCAGGCGAACGAGATAGGCTCGCAATCCCGCCAATGGGTCGTCGAGGAGGGGGATGGCGCGGCCTTCGGCACGGCCTTGCCGAGCGTCGCCGCGGGCGAGCCGGTAGCCGGGCGCGTCTTCACCGCGAAGGAACTCGTCCAGCGTGATGTTCAGCTTCGCGGTGAGGTCGAGGAGCGTCTCGAGCGAGAGCCCCCGGTGTCCCCGTTCTGCCTGCGAGATCGCGCTCGGCGAGACTCCCGAGAGGCGCGCAAGGTCACCCTGGCTCAGCCCCCGCTGCACGCGTAGGGCGCGGAGCGCGGTCCCTAAACGTGCGGCTGCAGGCGCCGGCGCGAGCACCGGCCGGCGATCCTCGATGCGGTAGCGGAAGACGCGACCGGCAACGCCGGGCGCGCGTCCCTCCGCCTTGGCGATGCGCACCCTTCCCTCGCCGACCGCGAGGACGCATTGCGTCACTTCTTCGATTTCCCCCCGCACCTTCTTCGAGTGCATTCGGGGCACGAGCGACCAGTACGCGACCGCACCGAGCTCGAGCAGGAGCGGACAACCCCGGAGAAAGAAGCGGCGGGCCGTCTCGTTGCCCCACTGCGCGCTCATGGCGTCGAGTGAGTCGAGGAGAAGGAGGGTGCGACGCGAGTCCAGACAGGCTCGGCGTATCCGTTCCAGCAGGAGGCGCGGCTGTGCAAGGGACGTCCCTGGCCGCGCGTCCAGTACGTCGAGCGCGGGGTAGCTCTCATGCACGCTCGCCGGCTCGCGCGTGAGCGTGACGAATACCGCCACGTCGTACGCGGAGCGCGTCTCGGCGATTGCGCGGAAGAACGGTTCGACCGGGGTACGTTCGTCCGTCTCCCAGACGACGTTGTCGCCCCAATAGAGGCCGCCCAGCGCCTGGTCGAGCTCAGCGACGCCGGTGCTCGCTGTGCCGCCGCCCAATTCCTACTCTCGCTCGGTGAGTCCGCAAGGCCCGCGTAGCGTTGCTTACGGGGCGCGCCGTCCAGCCGGGCGCCTCCGCTTCCTCGTATAGAGCATTGCTTATCAAATAGCGTGCGGCATTGCTACGTGCTTTACGCTCCACGAGGCGGACCTGAAGGAGGAGGAAAAAGAAAATGGCCAAGGTGCTCTGCGCCGTAGACGAGTCGAAGGCGGCGACTGCGGCGGTGGCGGCCGCCATCGAGTTTTCGCGGAAGCACGATCTCGACCTGAGGCTCGTCGGGATCGTCAGGCCGGTGTTCGGCGTGACCCAGCCCGCCTATGGGGAGCAGGTGCGTCGCTTTCGAGAGGTCGAGTTCGCGCTCGTGCAGGCGGCGCGGGCCGCACGCGAGGCGGGGCTCAAGCCAGGGATTGGGATCCGGGCCGGTTATCCCGAGCAAGAGTTGGTGCGCGAGGCGGAGGCCACGGGGGCGGGGGACATCTTCCTCGGGCGAACTCGCGGCCTGGTCGCCGCGACGCTCAGGCGACGACCGCGCCTCGATGTCCTTCGTGTGACCCAGGCGTCGGGCGGCAGGCGCGAGACCCGACGGTACCTCGAAGAGGCGGCGTAAGCGGACCACATCTTCCACGATGGCGGGGCGCGCCCTCGTCCTCGGGCGCTCGACAAGGTTCGCTCCGAGTCGATGGCGAGAGCCGTAACGCACCCGGCATTATCGTGCACCACGTCCTCCACGGGCGACCTGCAATCCCGGGTGAGCGTAGGACGTCGTGGTTTGGTGGCCGATGAGCGTCAACGACGGGCCGATTCCTGTGGCCGAGAGCTGAGACTCATCGGCCGCGCGCGTCGGCCGTTTCGTACCGAAAGCAGTACTGGTGGGATGGACTCGAGCTCGTGCTACCGTCGTCAGAAACGACAACTACGTGCGTGCGTAGCAGGCACCTAAGGCGCATACGGGATTCGAACCCGTGTTACCGCCGTGAGAGGGCGGCGTCCTAGGCCCCTAGACGAATGCGCCGAGGCGCCGAGATCGTACCAGTGGGGCCCCGCTCGACCCGGCCGTCCCGGCGCGGCAGACGTGCTCGCGACGGCGTCGGCAGCTCGCTACGATCGCGCGTACGCATCCGAGGACGCGGGGAGGGCTCATCAAAGAGCAAGATGGGGTGGAGCGGGCCCGCGCGCTCGCGAAGGCGGTCGCGGCGGCGCCGATGCTGATCTTCGTCGCCGACGAGGCGATGAACTACATCGCGGTCAGTGACTACGCGTGCGATGTCCTCGGTTACACGCAGGAAGAGATGGTCGGCCTGCGCGTCACCGATATCGCAATCGAGACACGAGCCGCACGCGACTACCGGCGTATGGTCGAGGCAGGCTGGCTCGTCGGCCAAGCACGGCTTCGCTGCAAGGACGGAATGGAGATCACGATGCGCTACCGGGCGGGCGAAACGGAGCTCGACGGCAAGACCGCGTACGTCTCCGTAGGGTGGGTCGAGTAGTCCTGGTCAGGAAAATAGGCGCGGTGTGCGGGGACGGCGCCGCGCCGCGAGCGGAAGGGCGGTTGCCTTGGCCCTCGCGATCGGGGTATGCGCGCGTGCGCTCGCAAGCGAGTTGCGCGGCATCTTCCGGCGACGCCTCAATGCCATTTCCAGCCGCCGGCCGCCACGGCCGACGTCACCACAAGCACGCCGACGAGCACGGCGTTACTCGCGAGGACTCGGGCGCGCACGAGTCGCGGTTTGCGCGTGGGCAAGTGTCCGGGCCGAGATTGCGCTCGTACCAAGGCGACTAGGTCCAGCTCCAGCCGTCGTCGATGCCGAGCCCGGCGACCGCGACGGCTGCGAGCACGGCGACGAGCGCCACGAGAACGGCGCGCATGTTCGACACAATCACGCTTCTCTCCCCCTCCGGTCTCCGTACCTGGGAATGGCCGTGATCGTGCCGCGGTGAGCGTCGAGCGGCATCCCTCGCACGGGGGATTTCGCCTTCGCCGTCACCGCCGCCGGCGAACGCGAGGTGGCCAGGGCGCGCGTCGTCGCCGCCCGTCAGTTCTTGGCGTTCGCGGTCTAGACGGCGCTGAGAGGCTCGTTTACGATCTCCGCCCACTCACGAGCGACGCTTGGAGGTACGCAATGCGCCGGCTTTTCCGCGTTCTCCTTCCATTCGGCGTGCTGGTGCTGCTCGCGTTTCCGCCCGCAGCTGCGGCGGTCCACAACGCGGATCAGCACAGCGCGAACACCTCACTGGTCTTCCAGGCGCCGAACCCCACGGACGCGATCAACTCGGACATCGCGTTTTGGGGGAATCGCGCGTACTACGGCGACTACGACGGGATCCGGATCTTCGATATCTCGAACCCGGCCTCTCCACACCTCCTCGGGCGCTACGCGTGCCACGGGCCGCAGAACGACCCGGTCGTCTGGAATAACCGGC
>JALZFU010000443.1 GCA_030861385.1 Actinomycetota bacterium | reverse complement strand
GCCCCGAGCTGCTCCCCGCGCGCGAGCGGCGGAACGAAGCGCGCCCGCTGCTCCTCGGTGCCCCAGGTCAGGATGGGCAGCGTCGTCGCGCTCGTGTGCACCGCGACGGTCACGCCCACGCTCGCGTCCGCTCGCGAGAGCTCCTCGAGGACGAGGACGTACGAAAGGAAGTCGGCGCCGGCGCCGCCGAGCTCCTCCGGCACGCAGACGCCCATGAGCCCGAGCTCCGCGAGCTTCGCGACGGTCTCTCGCGGAAAGCGGTGCTCGCGGTCCCACTCGGCGGCGCGCGGCGCGATCTCCGCCTCCGCGAACTCCCGCGCCAGCGCCTGGATCTCTCGCTGCTCGGGCTAGAGCTCGAACTCCATGCCCGAGAGGATAGTTCGAGCGGAAGCGCGCTCTATCCGGCGGCGAACTCGCGTGCGATATCGCGGAGGGGGCGCTCGCGCGCGCGAAACGCCTCGACGACCTCCGGGTCGAACTGCTTGCCCGCTTCCCGCACGATCTCCTCGCTCGCCGCCTGCCAGGGACGCGCCTTCCGGTACGGTCGGTCGCTCGTCATCGCGTCGAGGGCGTCGGCGACCGTGAAGATCCGCGCGCCGAGCGGGATGTTGAGGCGGTCGAGGCCGTCGGGATAGCCACGACCGTCCCACCGCTCGTGGTGATGGCGGACGACGTCGAGGCCCGGCCCCTTGAGGAACGCTACGCCGCCGAGCATCTGCTCTCCGAGGACGGTGTGCGTTCGCATGAGCCGCTGCTCCGCGTCGGTGAGCGGCTTCGGCTTCCTGAGGATCTCGTCGGGGATGCCGATCTTGCCCACGTCGTGCAGGAGGAACCCGTACTTCGCGCTTTCGTTTTCGGCAAGCGCGGGCTCGATCGCCCCGCTCAGCTCGAGCGCGTAGCGCTGGACGCGCTGAGAGTGCGCCCGCGTGCCCGTGTCCTTCGTCTCAAGCGCGCTCGCGAGCGCGGCGACGGTCTCCTGGTAGGCCTTCTGCAGGAGGAGGCGCTGGCCGCGCTCGATCTCGAGCAGGTGGCGCAGGTCGCGCGCGTAGAGGAGAAGCTGCGCCTCGGGCGACCGCCTCTTCGTCGCGCGGAAGGGGACGCCGTACAAGCCGCCGGCCAACCGCTCGACGACGGCCAGAAGCTCGAGGGGGCTGAACGGCTTCCGGACGTAGGCGTCAGCACCGACGCGGTCGGCGTCCGTCCGCGTGTTTCCGTTCGCGCCCGTGAGGAGCGTGATCGGGATGTCGCGCGTCTCGGCGTCCGTCTTCAGCTCCTCGCAGAGCTCGAGGCCCGACTGGCCCGGCATGCCGATGTCGAGGACGATCACGTCGGGGCGCCGGGCGGCCACCGTGTGCCGCGCCGTGCGGGCATCCTCCGCCTCGTCGACCTCGACGTCGACGGCCTCGAAGGTCGTTCGAACGAGCTCCCGGAGCCCCCGGTCGTCGTCGACGAGCAAGAGACGCAACCCGAACTCTCCCCTCCACTCAGAGACGATTTCGTGTATCGGCCCGACCGCCGTATTCCTTTAGTCAGCAGGCCGGTTAATAGACGTAGAAGCCGCGGCCAGACTTGCGGCCCAACCGCCCCGCCGCGACGTGCTCGCGGAGGAGGGGACACGGCTCGAAGCGGGGATCGTCCAAACCCTCGCGCAGTACCTCCATGATCGAGACGCAGGTGTCGAGGCCGATCAGGTCGGCGAGCGCGAGCGGCCCCATCGGATGGTTGAAGCCGAGGCTCGCGATCGTGTCGATCGCCTCCGGCTCGGCGACGCCCTGAAAGAGCGCCCAGACGGCCTCGTTGACGAACGGCATGAGGATCCGGTTGGACACGAAGCCGGGGAAGTCGTTCGCCTCGGCCGGCGTCTTGCCGAGCTCGCGCGCGAGGGCGACGACGGCCCTCGCCGTGTCGTCGGAGGTGGCGTGGGCCCGGACGACCTCGACGAGCTTCATCACGGGGACCGGGTTGAAGAAGTGCATCCCGATCACTCGATCCGGGCGGCGTGTCGCGTCGGCGAGCGAGGCGATCGGGATCGACGACGTGTTCGATGCGAGGATCGCGTCGGATCGAACCGCCTCGTCGGCTCGACGGAAGACCTCCTTCTTCACGGCGGCGTCCTCGACGACCGCCTCGACCATGAGCTCGGCGTCGACGAGCTCGCCGACCGGCTCGACGCGAGCGAGGACGCTCTCGGGGTCGAGCGCCCGGTCTCTCTCCGCCAGCTTCCCGAGGCTCTTCCTCATCGTCTCGAGCGCGCGGTCGGTCGCGCCGGGCACCGGGTCGTGCAAGGAGACTCGCCGCCCGGACGCGGCCACGACCTGGGAGATCCCACCGCCCATCTGCCCCGCGCCGACGACGAGGACGTGGCCGAAACTCACGACGCAGGAGGGTAGTGGAACGCGGTCGCGACTCGCCGCATAGCCGCGCGCGTGCGGATCCGCGCGTCGTTTCTCGTCGTCGGCGTCCCTCTCGGAGCGGACGAGGCGCTCCAATCGGCTCCGCCCCGGGCGAGCCGACACGTCCCCCAAGCCCGGAGGCGCTCTCCGCGTTCGTCCTCAACGAGAGCGTCGGCGATCGTCGCGTCGGTCGCAACGTCGCGGACGACCCTGCTCGCCGGGCCGCCCTAGACTTCGATCAGGAGCGCGTCACCCTGGCCGCCCCCCGAGCAGATCGCGGCGAGGCCGAGCCCGCCCCCGTTTCGACGGAGCTCGTAGATCATCGTCGCGAGAATCCGCGCTCCCGAGGCGCCGATCGGGTGGCCGA
>JALZFU010000013.1 GCA_030861385.1 Actinomycetota bacterium | reverse complement strand
TCGCCGACCCGGCGCCCTTCGAGACCTCGAAGGCGTTCGGGATCGAGACCGTCCCGACCGCCCTCCTCGTCCACGACGGCGAGGTGGCGGAGACGGTAGTCGGGTGGAACAAGGACGCGCTCGAGCGGCTCCTCGGCGTCGAGCTGCCCGAGGAGGAGCCACGCTGGAAGCCGGGCTGTCAGGCGCGGAACGCCTACCTGCCCGGCGCGCTCGAGGCGCTCCTCGAAGAGCCCGCGCCCGACGAGCTCGAGGAGATGTTCGAGCGAGGCTGGACGGACGGGCTCCCGGTGATCCCGCCGACGCGGGAGCGGGTCGACGCCATGCTGGCCGGTCGCGACCCCGGGCTCTCGCTCGGCCTCGTCCCGCCCGCGCTCGGCGAGGCCACGCTCGAGCGCGTGGCCGCGTGCGCCGTCCTCGCCGGTTGCCGACGCGAGTACTTCCCGGTCGTCCTCGCGGCCGTCGAGGCTGCCCTCGACGAGTCGTTCAATCTGAATGCCCAGGCGGTGACGACGTCGCCGCCCGGCCAGGTCCTCGTCGTGAACGGTCCCGTCCGGCGCGCGCTCGGCCTGAACGACGGGATGGGAGCTCTCGGACCCGGCTCGCGCGCGAACATGACGATCGGCCGCGCGCTGCGACTCGTCGTCACGCTGACGGGCGGCGCTCGCCCCGGAGGCCTCGACCGCGCGACCCTCGGGCATCCCGGAAAGCTCGCCTTCTGCATCGCCGAGAACGAGGAGGCGAGCCCCTGGGACCCGCTCCACGTCGAGCTCGGGTTTCCGCGCGACCGCTCGACGGTCACGCTCGTCGCGGGCGACGCACCGCTTTCCATCTCCGATCACCGCAGCAGGGGACCCGACGAGCTCGCCGCGGTCTTGGGGTGGGCGGCGGCCGGACAGTGGAGCCCGTTTTGGTGGCCGCTCGACGCGCGCTCGCTCTTCGTGCTGTGCCCCGAGCACGCGCAGCTCCTCGGCGAGGCCGGCTGGTCGAAAGGCCGCGTTCGCCGCGCCGTCTACGACACGGTGCGGCGGCCGGCCGGAGGGCTGAGGCGTGGGGAGACGACCACGCTCGTCGAGGCGAGCGCGCCGGACGAGCCGATCTGCAAGTGGTCGCGACCGGAGGACGTCCTCCTCGTGGTTGCGGGCGGCGAGGCGGGCCGCTTCTCGGCCGTGATCGGCCCGAGCGTCGGAATGGACGCGGCCGTCGTCACGAGGGAGATCGCGTGGGCTACGTGAGCCCGATCGACGATCGTACTCGTGCTGTCGAGCCGCTCGCCCCGCGGCCGTCGACACTCCACGGTCGGCGCGTCGTCCTCCTCGACATCGGCAAGGCACGCGGCGGCGAGTTCCTCGATCGGCTGGAGAAGCGGCTTCGCGACGCCGGTGCCGAGACAGCCCGCCTCGCGAAGCCCCTCTTCTCGCGGCCCGCGCCGCGCGAGGTCGTCGACGCCGTCCCGCTCCACGGCGACCTCGCCGTCGAGGCCCTCGCCGACTGAGGCTCCTGCGTGTCGTGCAGTCTGCACGACGTCGTACGCCTCGAGCGGCGCGGGATCCCGACAGCGGCGGTGGCGACCGAGCCGTTCCTCGACGAGGCGCTCGAGCAGGCCCGCGTTCTCGGAATGCCGAACTACCGAATGGTCTTCGTCGCGCACCCGGTTCAGCTCCTCGCCGAGTCGGAGCTCCACGAGCGAGCCGACCAGGCGTTCCCGCTCGTCGTCGAACGACTGACGAGCGCGTGAGGGCGCTCATCTTCCACGGACCCGGCGACGTCCGCCTGGAGGAGGTCACGCGCCCCGAACCCGGCCCCGGCGACGTGCTCGTCCGCGTCGAAGCGGCGCTGACCGACGGGACTGACGCAAAGACGTACCGGCGCGGGCATCCCGTCCTCCTCGGCCCGCCGCCGAGCCCGTTCGGGCATGAGTTTGCCGGGGTGGACGTGGCGACGGGGCGGCGCGTCGTCGCCCCAAACTCGGCTCCCTGCGGAGAATGCGCGCCGTGCCGGCGCGGCAACGAGAGCCTCTGCCGCGACCTGTTCCCGCTTCTGAACGGCGCCTACGCCGAGTTCATCCTCGTGCCGGAGCGGATCGCGGCGCGGAATCTCCTCCCCGTCCCCGACCGTCTTCCCGCCGAGATCGCTGCCATGATCGAGCCGCTCGCCTGCTGCTTGCACGGCGTGGAGCGGGCCGGGATCGATGCGGGCGACACGGTCGCCGTCCTCGGACCCGGGC
>JALZFU010000440.1 GCA_030861385.1 Actinomycetota bacterium | reverse complement strand
CCCTGCACCAGGGCGCCCGCCACGGTGACCCCTGCCGCGAGGGCCGCGATCGCCGTGACGACCGCGACGGCACGTCGGATGCGAGGCATACGGCGAGCGTAGCCACGGAGGCATCCGGGTACGGACGGTCGTAGCTATACTCTTTGAAGCAATGCCGTCGTACCGAGAGCTCCTCCAAGAGGTCAAGGCCGAGGTCGACGAGGTCGACGCCGTCCGCGCGCGCGAGCGCCTCGGCGAGGCCGAGGTCGCCTTCGTCGACGTCCGCGAGCGCGACGAGTGGGACGAAGGGCACATCCCAGGCGCGGCACACGTCCCGCGAGGCTTCTTGGAGTCGCGCATCGAAGGGCTCCTCCCCGACCGATCGCAGCCCGTGATCGTCTACTGCGCCGGCGGCAGCCGCTCCGCGTTCGCCGCGAAGACGCTCGAGGAGCTCGGCTACGAGAACGTCTCCTCGCTGGCGGGTGGCTTCACCGACTGGAAGCGGAACGGCTTCCCGTTCGAGGTGCCGAAGGCGCTCGAGGAGGCGCAGCGGCGCCGCTACAGCCGCCATCTTCTGATTCCGGAAGTGGGCGAGGAGGGACAGGCGCGCCTCCTCGACGCACGCGTCCTCCTGCTCGGCGCCGGCGGTCTCGGCTCGCCGGCGTCGCTCTATCTCGCGGCCGCCGGCGTCGGGACGCTCGGGATCGTCGACGACGACGCGGTCGACGAGACGAACCTCCAGCGCCAGATCCTCCACTCCACCGAGCGGCTCGGCGAGCCGAAGGCGGAGTCGGCCAAGCGGACGATCGAGGCGCTCAACCCCGACGTCGACGTGAAGGTCTTTCGCGAGCGGCTGTCCTCGGAGAACGCCGACCGGATCGTCGGCGACGGCTGGGACGTGATCGTCGACGGCGCGGACAACTTCCCGACCCGCTACCTCCTGAACGACGCCTCCGTCTGGCACCGAGTCCCGGTCGTGCACGGCTCGATCTACCGCTTCGAGGGTCAGACGACCGTCTTCCGGCCGGGCGACGGGCCGTGCTACCGCTGCCTCTTCCCCGAGCCGCCGCCGCCCGAGCTCGCGCCGAGCTGCGCGGAGGGTGGCGTCCTGGGCGTCCTGCCGGGGATCGTCGGCTCGCTGCAGGCGAACGAGGCCCTCAAGCTGATCCTCGGGATCGGCCAGCCGCTCGTCGGGCGGCTTCTCCTCTTCGACGCGCTCTCGACGACCTTCACAGAGGTCTCGCTCCGCCGCGACCCGGCCTGCCCGGTCTGCGGTGAGAGCCCGACGATTACCGAGTACGTCGACTACGTCGAGTTCTGCGCCGGCGGCCGCACGCACCTCACCGCGTGACGCGCGTCCGGATCCCCCCCACCCTTCGGGCCGAGGTCGGCGGAGCGGCGGAGGTGGAAGCGTCGGGCTCGAACCTCCGAGAGCTCCTCGGCGACCTCGCCTCCCGCTTCCCTGCACTCGGCACCCAGGTGCTCGAGGAAGGGGAGCACCTCGCGCCGTTCGTGAACGTCTACGTCGACAACGAGGACGTTCGCACCCTGGCGGGCCTCGACACCCCCGTGCGCGAGAGCTCGACCGTCATCCTCCTGCCTGCGATGGCGGGCGGCGAGCGCACGATCACCCCGTCGCTCCTCGAGACGGTCGGATCGACGCCGCTCGTCGAGCTCCCTCGCCTGGCGCCTCGCGAGGGCGTCCGCATCTTCGCGAAGCTCGAGGGCCAGAACCCGACCGGGTCGACCAAGGACCGGGTGGCGAAGGCGATGGTCGAGGCGGCCGAGGAGTCGGGTCAGCTCGAGCCCGGGCGCGCGCTCCTCGAGCCGACGAGCGGCAACACCGGGATCTCGCTCGCCCTCGTCGCGAAGCTGAAGGGCTACCCGCTCACGTGCATCGTCCCCGAGAACGCGACGCCGGAGCGAACGCGCCTCCTCCGACTCTACGGCGCGACGGTCGTCCACTCGCCCGCTTCCCAGGGCTCGAACGGAGCCGTCCGGACGGCGCTTCGCATGGCCGAGCGCGAGCCGCGCTACTTCATGCTGAACCAGTACGGAAACGACGCGAACCCGCGCGCCCACTACGAGGGGACGGGCGCCGAGATCGCGGAGGCGCTTCCGCGCGTCGACGCCCTCGTCGCGGGGCTCGGCACGGGCGGGACGCTGATGGGCGCCGGGGAACGCCTGCGTGAGTCCTTCCCGGACATCACAGTGGCGGCGGCGGAGCCGCTCCAGGGCGACCTCGTCTACGGGCTTCGGTCGCTCGCGGACGGCTACGTGCCGCCGATCCTGGATGTATCGCGCCTCAACCGGAAGATACTGGTCACGAACGAGGAAGCGGTGCGCGCGGTGCGCCTCCTCCTCGAGCGGGAGGGCGTCTTCGCGGGCGTCTCGTCGGGCGCCGTCCTCCACGTCGCCCGCGAGATCGGGCTCGAGCTCGACGAGGGCGTCGTCGTCGCGATCCTCGCCGACGGCGGCTGGAAGTACCTCTCCGCCTCGTTCTGGGACGAGCCGCTCGCGGACGTCGGCCCGCGCATGGAGGACCGCCTTTGGTGGTAGTGCCCGCCGCCGTTCGGCGGGCGCTCGACGAGCACGCACGGGCCGAGGCGCCGAACGAGGCCTGCGGCCTGCTCGCGCTTCGCGACGGGGTCGCCGAGCGGTACCTCCCGGGCGAGAACCTCGAGGCGAGCCCGTACCGGTTCCGGCTCAAGCCGGGGTCGCCGAGCGACCTCTTCCTCGAGGACGAGGGCTACGAGCTCGCGCTCTTTCACTCGCACGTCGAGGCGCCGGCGCGCCCGTCGCGGACGGACGTCGAGCTGAGCGATCTCTGGCCCGACCGGCTTTGGCTGATCCTCTCGTTGAGAACGGGCGACCTGGCCGCCTGGCGGATCGCCGACGGCCGCCTCGAGAGCGAGGAGGTCTCGGAGGGGTAGCGGGTTCCCAACGGCGAGCGGCCCGTCCGGGC
>JALZFU010000419.1 GCA_030861385.1 Actinomycetota bacterium | reverse complement strand
CACGAACGCGACGCGTTCGGCGAGGAGGCGCCGCGCGACGAAACCCAGCGTTTGCGCCGACGCCTGGTCGAGCCATTGTGCGTCGTCGATGACGCACACGAGCGGTTGCTGCTCGGCGACATCGGCGAACAGCGTCAACGTCGCAAGTCCGACGAAGAACCGGTCAGGTGCAGGACCGGGACTCAATCCGAACACCGTCGCGAGCGCCTCGCGCTGCGGGGTGGGTAGCCGATCGAGGCGATCGAGCATGGGGCCGCAGAGCTGATGGAGGCCGCTGTAGGCCAATTCCATCTCGGATTGGACGCCGACTGCCCTCGCGACCCGCCAGCGGGCGGCGCCGTGGCGCAGGTAGTCCAAGAGCGCGCTCTTGCCGACGCCGGCTTCCCCACGCAGAACCATGACGCGACTCCGACCACCGAGCACGTCGGCCATTAGCCCGTCGAGCGCGTCGCAGAGCGCCCGGCGGCCGAGGAGTTTCGCGTCGCCTGTTTCGGCGTCAGGGAGCAACGCCGACTCCCGATCTCTCGCAGCCGAGTGCGCCTCTGCGCAGCGGCTGCCACGGAGCGCGGCAGCAGGATCGATGCGGCGGAGCCTGCGTCACTGGCGGACCCTCTGTCGGACCAATAGCTACCTCGATCCTATGGCCGAAAGCCGTCATTCGCCCGAGTCAGCTGGGGCTACGACCAGGGAGTTCCACGGGCGCGACGCCGCGGTCGAAGCGCGAAGGTTTCACTGAAGGCCCGACCCGGGAGGCAGCGATCAGAATCAGTGACGGCCCGAAGATCACGGCCCCGTCCGTCGCTGCGTGGTCGCCGTGACCGGGGGGCCGGAACTCCTTGGCCAGATCGTGGTCGTGATCGGCGGCAGCTCCGGGATCGGGCTCGCGACCGCACGCCACGCTCGCGCCGAGGGTGCGGAAGTGATCATCACGGCGCGTGACCCGGAGCGTTTGAAGCGTGCCGGTGACGAGGTTGGCGCGCGCAGCTTGACGGCATTTGACGCAACCGACACGCCTCGTCTCGAGGCGTTCGTCGACGCGCTGCCAGTGCCGATCGACCACCTGATGCTGACCGGCCGCGGCACGTACTACGCGCGCCTCGCGGACATGGAGTTCGACGAGGCACGACGCGCCGTTGACGCGTACCTTTGGTTGCCGCTCCAGGTCGCCCGCCTCGCCGCGGAGAAGGTGCGACCCGGCGGAACGCTGCTCTTCATGGCCAGCACGGATGGCCACCGCCCGGCCGTTGGCCTTTCGGTGATCGGGACGCTTACGCTCGGCCTGCCGGCGCTCGTCCAAAACCTCGCGGTTGAACTGGCGCCCGTACGCGTGAACCTGATCGCCGCCGGCTTCGTCGACACGCCGCTCTCGGCGGCGCTCCTCGGCGACCGGCTCGAAGAATTCCGGCAAGAGTTGCGCGCGACCCTGCCGATCGGGCGGGTCGTCGGCCCTGCGGATATTGCCGCACTGGCCGTGCACCTCATGACGAACACCGCGGTGACGGGGGCGACCTTCGACATCGACGGCGGGCAGCAGCTCGGCAGCGATCCTCTACAACGGCCTCGGCCGGTATGAGGACGCACGCCGGGCTGCGCACGATGCATCGTCGCTTTCCCTTGACGTATACACCGCGACGTATGCGTTGCCGGAGCTGATTGAGGCCAGCGCGCGCCGGGGAGCGAACGAGGCCTCGCGCGCGGCGCTCGAGCGGCTCAGGGTGACGGCGGAGCCCGCCGGCACGGATGTCGGCCTCGGGATCGTGGCGCGCTCGCGGGCACTCCTGAGCGACGGCGACGAGGCCGATCGCTCGTATCAGGAAGCGATCGAGCGGCTCGGCCGCACTCAGCGGCGTACCGACCTCGCCCGCGCCCATCTACTGTACGGCGAGTGGCTCCGGCGTGAGAACCGTCGCGCCGACGCGCGCGCTCAGCTCCGGACGGCCTATGACGTGCTCACGGCGATCGGAATGGACGCTTTCGCCGAGCGGGCACGTCGGGAGCTCCAGGCCACGGACGAGAAGGTGCGCAAGCCGACGGTCGAGACGCTCGATGAGTTGACTCCGCAGGAGCGGCAGATCGCCCGTCTCGCTCGGGACGGACTGTCGAACCCCGAGATCGGCGCCCAGCTATTCCTCAGTCCGCGCACGGTGGAGTGGCACTTGCGCAAGGTGTTCGCGAAGTTGGAGATCGAGTCCCGAAAGGAACTAGCGAATGCGCTGCCTGAACGGGAGTTCCGGCTGAGCTCGGATTGAGCTCGCGCGCCGCGAAGCGCTTCGACAACCGAAGCCGCGGCGGTCGCCCCGTGTTCGCGCTAGTCGAGTGCTGGGGTGCCGGCTGGCACGACGTCCGGTGGTCTCGCCAGGACGTCGCGGAGCGCCTTGCGTGAGCTGATCCCGAGCTTGGAGAACACCTTGCGCAAGTGCCACTCCACCGTGCGCGGGCTGAGGAATAGCTGGGCGCCGATCTCCGGGTTGGAAAGGCCCTCGCGGGCCAGTCGCGCGATCTGCTCCTCCTGCGGCGTGAGTTGATCGCGGGTCGCGTCCGCGCGCTTGCGCACCGTCTCGCCGGTCGCGAGCAGTTCGCGGCGGGCGCGGTCCGCGAACGCCTCCATTCCGATCGCGGCGAGCATGTCGTGGGACGTGCGTAGCTGCTCGCGCGCATCGATGCGTCGGCCTTCGCGGCGCAGCCATTCGCCGTAGAGCAAATGGGCTCGAGCGAGATGCGCGGCGGCCCGGCAGCGGGCGAGGCACTTGATGGCCATGCGGTAGTGGCTCTCGGCCGTCTCGCCTTCGCTCAGCTGCGCCCGCGAGCGCGCCTCCATCCCCATCGCCCAGTCGGTGCCGCTAGCGCCTGTCGTCTCCGAGAGCTGCCGAAGCGCGTCGGTCGCCCGCTCCATCTCTCCGCTCCGCGCAGCCGCCTCGATCAGCTCGATGAGCCCCCAGCCCGTTATGTCGAGCTCTTCGGGATGCTCGCTGGCCAAATGTGCCGCGATCAGCGCGTCCCGGTAGCGACCGAGCCCGTTGCACAGCACCGCCTTCGCCCACGCGGTGACCGGAATCGCAAACCCCTCGCCCCTCGGCACCGCGGCACGCAGGGCGGACTCGATCAGCTCGGTGGCCTCCGACTCGCGACCCGCCCAGGCAGCGAGTGCCAGGGCGCCATATGGCAGGCGGTCGGACCCCGTCGCGTCCGTGACTGCGTCGACTTCGTCGACCAGCGCTGCGGCCACCTCGAACTCCCCGGCGAGCAGATGAAGACCGACGCATGAGGTCAGGATCCCGGGGAGCACGGTGAGCGCGCCGGCATCGCGCGCAGTCTGGACTTGGCGGTTGGACAGCACCTCCCAGGTCTCGTCGTCCCACAGATAGTTCGCAGCTCGGCACGCGAGGTAGAGCCAGCGGATCGCCTCCTCTGTGGAGAGCGATTCGCTACGAAAGGCGCTCAGCGCCCGCTTCAGCAGCGGCACTCCAACCGGGGCGCCGTCCGTGACGGCCAGCGCCAAGCCGTCGAGGAGCAGGTCGGCGGCGCGTGCGGGCTCGGGCGACGGACGCGCTGCACGTGCCGCGACGGCGACGTCGCGTACACCATCGCCGGTGGACAGACGACCAACGAAGAGCGCTGCGGAGAACGCGTCCCGGTAGGTCTCGCGAGCCAGTCCGACGTCGAGCGGCTCGAGCCGTTTCGCGGCGTTGAGCAGCAGCGGTGGAGCGTCGCTGCCGCGCCCCGAGGCGGCGATCCCGGCCCGGAGTAGGTCTACGCGGGCACGCTGGAACTCGTCTAGCCGTCCCATCTCCGCCGTAGCCACCAGCCCGCGAGCCGCGTCGAACGCTCCGGCGACAAGGCAAGCCTCCGCTGCGGCCAGCGCGCGCTCCACACGCCGCGCTGGGTCCGCTGTCAGCGCGACGGCGCGCTGCAAGAATGCGGCCGCGGCTGCGAGT
>JALZFU010000398.1 GCA_030861385.1 Actinomycetota bacterium | reverse complement strand
GCCCTCGTCCGCGCCGGCCGACGCTTCGCCCGGCGAGAGCGCGA
Organism: Actinomycetota bacterium; assembly: GCA_030861385.1. GTDB lineage: Bacteria > Actinomycetota > Thermoleophilia > Gaiellales > Gaiellaceae > JALZFU01. The sequence continues at coordinate 3,678 of JALZFU010000398.1, read as the reverse complement.
CTTCGAAGTCCTCGTTCCGCCGAAGGCGCCCCCGGCACAACCGGGCGGTCACCCCTCTCGTCGACGAGCAGAGGCCCCAAGGCGCTCCGACGGCGCTCGACCCGGAGGCCGGACGGTCGCGCGACGTCGTCTGGCTGCATCGCGACCTGGGCGACCCGATCCCCCGCATCAACCGACTCTCGCCGGCGTTCGCGCGCGAGCTTCGGGCCGTGTCGCGCCGCGCGGGCGTGCGCTGGGGGCTCCTTCTCGCGATCGTGCGGGCCGAAGGTCAGAAGGGGAGCGCGCCCGCGGGATCGACCGGGCTCACGCGCCTCGCGCGACGAATTCGGAGCGTCATCGACGCGCGAAATACAAGACGTCCCTGGGCGGTCGCGTTTGCCTACTCGGGCCGGACGGCGTTTGCCGACCGGGTCGCCGCTCTCGCGCGTCTGCACCGCGCAATCGGCCTTCGCGGACTGGTCGTCGGGCTCCACGCCTCGAAGCGGAGGCTCATCCGGAGCGTTCTCGCGGATAGGAAGATCGAGATTTACAGCGCGGGACGAGCGGACATCGCGGCCGGGCGGGTGGACGTCCGCGTCCTCGTCCTCCTGAGGTACCTCCGCTTCGCCCATGGCAGCGTGACCGTCTCCAGTCTCGTCTCCGGCCACCGGCTCTTCGCGCGGCCGGGAGTGGTATCGGCGCACGTGTACGGCTTGGCAGTCGACGTCTCCGCCCTCGGCGGCGTCCCGATCGCCGGGCACCAGGGCCCGAACGGCCTGACCGAGCGCGCCGTCCGCAACATCCTCCTGCTCCCGCCCGAGCTCGCTCCCCAGCAGGTCATCTCGCTCCTCGGGCTCGGCGTCACTTCGTTCGCGCTCGCCGATCACGACGACCACATCCACGTCGGGTACTAGCGTGGGCGCCATCGCGACCGTCGTCGACCCGCGACGCGGCACCGTCGTCTGTGAACGTTGCGAGGTCGCCGACACGCCGCTGCGGCGGCTGAGGGGACTGCTCGGGCGGTCATCGCTTCCGGCCGGCGAAGGCCTGCTTCTTCGCCCGACGCCCGCCGTCCATACGTCCTTCATGCGGTTCCCGCTCGACCTCGTCTTCCTCGACGGCGACCTCGTCGTCGTCGACGTGGTGGACGAGCTGCAGCCCTGGCGCGCGGCAGCGCGACGGGCCGCTCGTGCCGTCCTCGAGCTCGCCGCGGGGGAGCGCGTCCGGCGTCACGTGGTGCCGGGAGATCAGCTCGCGCTCGTCTCGCCACCGTCCCCCTGGAGCTGAGGGAATGAGCGTCCGTCTCGCAGGCGGCGAAGCGGTCGGCGTGGGGAGATTCACGCTCGCCGACGGCGCCGCGGCGTTCGCGGCGGCGGCGCTCGCCGCCCTCGCGCTTGCCCGTTTTGGAATCAGCGGACGGGGGGTCGTCGCCGCGTTCTTCGTCTGCGTCCTCGTCGTTCTCTCGCGCATCGACCTCGAGCGCCGGATCCTCCCCAATCGGATCGTGCTGCCGGCCGCTCTCCTCGTCTGCGCCGCCGAGCTCGCGCTGGATCCGCGGCGGGGAGCGGAGTCGATCGTCGCCGCGCTGGCCGCGTCGCTCGTTCTGCTTCTGCCCTCGCTCGCGTCGCCGGGCGCGATCGGGATGGGCGACGTCAAGCTCGGCCTCCTCCTCGGCGCCGCGCTCGGCTCGAACGTCGTCGCGGCGCTCGTGCTCGGCTTCCTCCTCGTCTTCCCGGTCGCGCTCTGGCTCGTCGCTCGGCGAGGAACAGCCGTCCGGGGCGCGGTCATCCCGCTAGGCCCCTTCCTTGCCGGAGGCGGCATCCTGGCGCTCTTTCTCGGCTAGCCGCGCTCGCGTCGGCGGAGCCGCCCGCGACTGCCGCCGCCTCGCCGTGACCGGTTACGTCACCTGCGCGCGGAGAAGCCCCACCGCCGCCGCGCGATCCGTGACGCCCAGCTTCCGGAGGATTGCCGCGACGTGGCTTCGGACGGTTGCCTGCGACAGGAAGAGGCGCGCCGCGATCTCCTTCGTCGTGAGCCCTTCCTCGAGCAACTCGAGGACCTGCCACTCGCGGCTTGTGAGCATCGGGCCCCGTGACCCGATCACGGGGATCCGGCGATACCGACCTCGCTCGCGGAATTCGTCGACGAGGCGGGCGACGAGCGCACGCGGCATCGCCGCCTCCCCCCCGAGTACGTCCCGAAGCGCGAACGGGAGCCGCTCCGGGCTCGTGTCCTTGAGCAGGTAGCCCGACGCCCCGGCACGGATCGAGTCGAAGAGGTCGTCGTCGTTCCGCGAGACGGTCAACGCGACGATCGCCGTGCCGGGCACTTCCGATGCGATCTTCGCGATCGCGGAGATCCCGTTCCCCGGCATGTGGACGTCGATCAGACAGAGGTCGGGCTTCGTGCGACGCGCCTCGTCGACCGCCGCTCTCGCGTCGGAGACCTCGGCGACGATCTCGAAGCCCTCCGGCTCGAGGACGGAGCGGACGCCGGCACGAGTCGCGACGTGGTCGTCGGCGATGAGGACGCGGATCACGTCTCTCATGCGACCTCCACCTCGATGCGAGTGCCGGCTCCCGGCTGAGACGTGACCCGGAAGGCGCCGCCAAGAGCACGGGCCCGCTCCGACATGCTCACGAGCCCGAACCCGCGACCGCCTGTCGATACGCGAACCGGATCGAACCCGCGCCCGTCATCGATCACCTCGAGGCGAATGCCCTCCGCCTGCGAGAGGACGACTCTTAGCTCCTTCGCCCCGCCGTGCCTGATCGCGTTCGCGACCGCCTCGCGAACGATCCGAACCATCGCTTCACGAACCTCGGCGGACGCGTCGATGCCACGGTCGAGCTCGAGCCGGACCGTCACGCCGGCGCGCTGAGCGATCTCCTCGGCGACGGCGGCGACGGCGGCGTCGAGCGTCTCGTCCGTCTTTCGCGTCATCGCCGCGATCGCGAGCCGCGCTTCGTCGAGCGCCCGCTGGGCGGTCGCCTCGAGGTCGCCGAGCCCCGCCGTGCCCGGCTGCACTCTCGCGACGAGCTGCGCCTGGGTCACGAGGAACGCCAGCTCGTGCGCCAGTCCGTCGTGGAGGTCGCGCGCGACGCGGCGTCGCTCCTCGAGCACAGCGGCGCGAACGCGGTCACGCTCACAGGCGGCGAGGGCACGAGCGGCGCCGACGAGGACGGCGATCGAGAAGGCTCCAACGAGAATCTCGCCCGTGGAGAGCGAAGGAAGCGCGCGACCGTCGACCAGCACGAAGGCGCAGAGGGCGGCCGCGGGCGCGAGGGAGGCGACCCAAGCCGTCGACCCACGCGCTCCTTTCACGGCAAATCCGACGGAAGCGACGAGGAACAAGATGATTGTGGCCACCTCGAGGGCTGACGAGGTGAGACTCGCGGGCGAGACGAGCGATGCGGATGCAGTCGGGGCCCGGTTGCCGGCGAGTCCGACGACTGCTGCCGGAACGCCGAGCGAGAAGGCGAGGAGCGTCGCGCCCTTCCAGACGGCCACGCCACGGCGCGGAAGCATTCGGGCGGGGGCGACGGCGGCGGCGACGAGGAGGCCGGCGATCAGTAGGCGGGCGAGTAGCAACGTCGACCCGGCGAAGGGGGAGCGCACGCCGCCGCCGAGGGTCGGAACGGCGTCGAACGCGAGGTTCGCCAGCGCGAACGCGGCCAGGCCGCCGGCGAGCAAGAGGTC
>JALZFU010000393.1 GCA_030861385.1 Actinomycetota bacterium | reverse complement strand
GCCCTCGTGCGGGCGCGCGGGGAGGCGATGGCGGCGGCGGCCGGCGAGCGCCCGGGCGCGATGGCCGCCGTGCTCGGCCTCGAGGACGAGGTCGTCGAGCAGCTCTGCGCCGAGATCGACGGCGTCTGGCCCGCGAACTACAACTGCCCGGGTCAGCTCGTCGTCTCGGGGGAGAATCGCGCGGTCGAGCGACTGCTCGCGGAAGCCTCGCGCCGCGGAGCCCGCCGGACGGTCAAGCTCCGCGTGAGCGGAGCGTTCCACAGCCCGCTCGTCGCGCGCGCGGCCGATCGCCTGCGCCCGGCCGTCGCGGGCGTCGCGTGGAGCGATCCGTCTCCGCCCTTCATGTCGACCGTGACGGCGAAGCTCGAGACCGCGCAGCGGATCGGCGCGATCCTGCTCGAGCAGCTGACCGCGCCCGTTCGCTTCACGCAGGCCGTCCGCGAGCTCGTGAAGGACGGCGCCGACGTTTTTGTCGAGATCGGCCCTGGGCAGGTGCTGAGCGGGCTCCTTCGCCGCTGCGACCGCTCGCTCCGGACCTTCTCGGTGGCCGACACCGACGGACTCGAGAAGCTCCAGGAGACGCTCTCCGCTGCCTGAGTTCTGCTCCCTCGCGGGCAGAACGGCGCTCGTGACCGGCGCCTCGCGCGGGATCGGCGCTGCGATCGCGCGGGAGCTCGCGTCCGCGGGTGCGCGCGTGGCCGTGAACTACCGCGCGAGCGCGGAGACAGCCGAGGCGATAGCGGGCGAGATCGACGGGGTCGCGGTCGCGGGCGACGTCGCCGACCGCGAGATGGCGGAGGCGCTCGTCGAGCGCGCCGAGAGTGCGCTCGGCGACCTCGACATCCTGGTGAACAACGCGGGGATCACGCGCGACACGCTGATCGCGCGCATGTCCGACGACGACTGGGACCGCGTGGTCGCGACGAACCTGAGCGGCGCCTTCTATACCAGCCGCGCGGTCGCGCGGAAGATGCTCCGCCGCCGTCGCGGCGCGATCGTCAACCTGACGAGCTTCGTCGGGCTGCACGGAAACGCGGGGCAGGCGAACTACGCGGCCACGAAGGCGGGACTCATCGGCCTCACGAAGGCGCTGGCGAAGGAGCTCGGGTCGCGCGGCGTCCGCGTGAACGCGGTCGCGCCGGGCTACGTCACGACGGACATCACGAGCGGTCTCTCAGAGGAGCTCCGCACCGGCCTCCTCGATCTGACGCCGCTCGGGCGCCTCGGCGACCCGGCGGACGTCGCGCGGGCGGTACGCTTTCTCTGCTCCGACGAAGCCGCCTACGTGACGGGAGAAGTCCTCCGCGTCGACGGCGGCCTCGGGATGTGAGATCGGTGAGCGCGGACGGGCGGACACGGGTCGTCGTGACGGGCCTGGGGGCGCTGACGCCGCTTGGGAACGACGTGGAGACCTTCTGGGAGAACTTGATCGCCGGGAAGAGCGGCGCCGCGCCGATCGCGTCGTTCGACGCGAGCGGCTTCCCGGTCAAGTTCGCCTGCGAGCTCAAGGACTTCGACCCGACGCGGTGGCTCGAGCGGCGGAAGGCGAGGAAGATTGACCGCTTCGCGCAGATGGTCGTCGCCGCCGCCCGGATGGCGGAGGAGGATGCGGGGATCGACGTCGGTGGCGAGAGCGAGGTCACGGGTGTCTCGGTCGCGACGGGGATCGGCGGCCTCGGGAGCTTCCAGGAGCTCGTCGGGGCGCTCATCGAGCGCGGTCCCGACCGAGTCAACCCGCAGTCGATCCCGGCGATCATCCCGAACATGGGCGCCGCCTGGGTGTCGATGGAGCTCGGGACGCGCGGCCCGCTGAGCTCCCAGTGCACCGCGTGCGCGGCGTCGAACATGGCGATCGGGGAAGCGGTCGACGCGATCCGGCTCGGCCGCGCCGAGGTGATGCTCGCGGGAGGGACCGAGGCTGGCATCACGCCGGCCGGAATCGCGGGCTTCGGCGCGATGCGCGCGCTCTCGCGCCGAAACGACGAGCCCGAGCGGGCCAGCCGCCCATTCGATCGCGAGCGCGACGGGTTCGTCATGGGCGAGGCCGCGGCGATCCTCGTGCTCGAAAACCTCGAGCGGGCGAAGGCACGCGGCGCGACCATCTACGCTGAGATCGCCGGCTACGGCCTTTCCTCCGACGCGCAGCACGTGACCGAGCCTGATCCGACCGGACGGCACCCGGCACGCGCGATCCGGATGGCGCTCGCCGACGCCCGCATGAGCGCAGACGACATCGGCTACGTGAACGCGCACGGCACCTCGACGCCGCTCGGCGACGCGAGCGAGACCCGCGTCATCAAGCTCGCCTTCGGCGAGAAGGCGCAGCGGACGCCCGTGTCGTCGACGAAGGGCGCGACCGGCCACTGCCTGGGCGCCTCGGGGGCGATCGAGGCGATCGCGTGCATCTTCGCCGTGGAGCGCGGCGTCCTGCCGCCGACGATCAACTACGAGGAGCCCGACCCCGAGTGCGACCTCGACTACATCCCGAACGAGGCGCGGGAGGCGCCCGTCGCCGTCGCGCTCTCGAACAACTTCGGCTTCGGCGGCCACAACGCGTGCCTCGTAATCAAGCGGTTCACCGGTTAGCGGTGGAACGCTGGGCCTCGTTCGACTGCTACGGGACGCTGATCGACTGGGACGGCGGCATCCGCGGCGGGCTCGCGCGCCTGTGGCCGAGCGAGGACGCGGACGCCCTCCTCGCTCGCTTCCACGAGATCGAGCCGCGCGTCGAGCTCGACGGGGAGCTTCCCTACCGCGCGGTGCTCGCGCAGACGCTTCGCCTCCTCGCCGACTCGGAGGGTCTCGACCTTCGTCCCGAGGACGAGCCTGCGCTCGCCGAGGCGCTTCCCTCGTGGCCCGCGTTCCCGGAGGTGCCCGGCGAGCTCGCGGAGCTCCGGGCGCGCGGGTGGCGCCTCGCGATCCTGTCGAACACCGACCCCGATCTCCTCGCCGCCTCGCTCGCACAGATCGGGACGCCAGTCGATGCGACGGTGACGGCCGTCGAGGCCCGGTCGTACAAGCCCGCCCACGGGCACTGGCTCCGCTTCTTCGGGCGCACGGACGTCGATCGTTCTCGCCACGTCCACGTCGCGGCGAGCGCGTTTCACGATCTCGCGCCGGCCGCCGAGCTCGGCGTCCCGGCGGTCTGGATCAACCGTCTCGTGGAGTCGAGCGACCTACCGCGCGCGGCCGAGCTCCCGTCGCTCGCCGGGCTCGCGGACGCGCTCGACGCGATCGTCCCCGCCTAGCCGGCGACATCTATCCTCTAGCGCGTGTCGCGGCTGCGCGCCCGCTGCCCCTCCTGTCGGACGCTCACCGCCGTCGCGCTCGGCGAGGGGTACGAGTGCCACTCCTGCGGGCGCGAGTTCGCCGCCGGACTCGTCCGCGTCCCGTCCGCCTGGGGCGAAGGCGGCGAGGCGATGGTGCAGGCCGCCTATCTGCCGCTTCCGTACCCCGAGGTCGCGGTCGTCGAGGAGGAGACGCTGACCGAGCAGAACCTCGCGCTCGCGGCGGCGCTCCCGGAACGGCCGGTCGTGCTCGGCGGATGCTGCTGCGCGCACGTCGGTGCCGTCGAGGGACTGGCGGCTCGCTACGAGCGTCTGGCGCTCGTCTGGCTCGACGCGCACGGCGACCTGAACACGCCGGCAACGTCCCCGAGCGGGAACGAGTGGGGGATGCCGCTTCGCATGCTGCTCGACTCGGAGACCGTCGCCGCGACCGACGTCGCACTCGTCGGCGCTCGAGAGCTCGATCCGCCGGAGGAGGAGTACATCTCCCGCTCCGGCCTTCTTCTCGGCGCCGAAGGAGTCGACGCGGCGATCGCGGCGGCCGAAGCGGTCTACGTCGCACTCGACCTCGACGTCCTTCGCCCGAACGGCGGGGTCGCGCCGTTCATGCCGACGCCCGGTGGTCCGACGGTCGAGGAGACCCTCGCGCTTCTCGAGCGGATCGCGGCGGCCAAGCCCGTCGCCGGGCTCGGACTGACGGGGCTGAGTCCCGCTCCCGCGAACGCCGGCGGGCTCGTCCCGTTCGCCCGCGCACTCGGTCTCTAGCGGCGCGCCCTCCCTCGCCCTCGCCGCGCGCGGCTCTAGGATACGGCCGCGATGGCGAGCCGGATCGACGTCTCGATCGAGGATCGGCGGCGGGACGAACCGGCGGAGACCACGGGGCGCCATCCGAACACGTGCCCCCGCTGCGGCTCCCACTACCGAGACGACGAGCTCGAGGCGACGCTCCGCGTTTGCCCGCAGTGCGGTCACCATTTCCCGGTCCGCGTGCGGGAGCGCATCGCGCAGCTCGCCGACGCCGGGACGTTTCGCGAGCGCGACATGGAGCTTCGCTCGGCCGACCCGCTCGCCTTCTTCGACCTGAAGGCGTATACGGAGCGCCTCGCTCAGGCGGAGATGGAAACGGGCCTCGGCGACGCCGTCGTCGCGGGGGAAGCGGCGATCGAGCGCAGGCCTTGCGAGCTCGCGGTCATGGACTTCGCCTTCATGGGTGGGTCGATGGGCAGCGCCGTCGGTGAGAAGATCGCGCGGGCCTGCGAGCGGGCGGCCGACCGACGCGTGCCGCTCGTGGCCGTTACGGCGTCCGGCGGGGCCCGAATGCAGGAGGGGATCCTCTCGCTCATGCAGATGCCGAAGACGGTCTGCTCGGTCGACGTCCTCCGCGAGGCGCGCTCGCCCTTCTTCATCGTGATGACCCACCCGACGACGGCCGGCGTCCTCGCGAGCTTCGCGAGCCTGGGGGACGTCATCGTCGCCGAGCCCGGGGCCCTCCTCGCCTTCACCGGGCCGCGCGTCGTCCAGCAGACGACGCGCGAGAAGCTTCCCGAGGACTTCGGTCTCGCCGAGTCGAACGCACGCTTCGGACACGTCGACGCGATCGTCCGCCGAACGGATCTGCGCCCGTTCCTCGGCCGCGTGCTCTCCCTCTTCGCTCGATGACGACCCCCTCCCTGACGCCGCGCGTTCTCGCCGAGGCTGCTTTCGAGGCAGGCGCCCTTCTCGATGGCCGCTGAGCCGAAGCAGCACGAGATCGAGCAGCTACGCCTCCGGGAGCGTCTCGCGAAGCTTCGGAACGTCCCGCTGATCGGGGGCGTCGGCGTCCGCGACGAGCTCAAGCGCCTGGAGCGCCAGATCGAGCGAATCGCGGCGGAGCCGAGCGCCGACGAGGTCTGGCACTCGGTCGAGCTCGCCCGCCACCAGGACCGCCCGTACACGCTCGACTACGTCGAGCGACTCTTCGACGACTTCGTCGAGCTCCACGGCGACCGCGCGCTCGCCGACGACCCCGCGATCGTCGCGGGTCTCGGTCGCTTCCGCGGACGCACCGTCGCTCTCGTCGGCCACCAGAAGGGCCGGGA
>JALZFU010000376.1 GCA_030861385.1 Actinomycetota bacterium | reverse complement strand
CCCCTCCGACTGACGTCCGTCGAGCTTCCGGGAGATCGGCTCGTTCACGGCCGCTACCGCTTCTCCGTCGCAAGCCGTAGCCCAAGCGCGATCAATACGGCGCCGGTCAACGCCTCGAGCAGGCGGCGCGCTTGCGGCCGGCGCAGGAAATCGCCGGCCTTGGCGACCGCGAAGGCGTACCCGGTCAGCCAGACGAGCGTCATCAGCGAGAAGGTCAAGCCGAGCAGCAGCAGGATGAGGAAGGTCGGGCCCCCTTCCGGTGCGAACTGCGGGAGCAGCGCGGGGAAGAAGGCGGCCATCTTCGGGTTGGTGAGATTGCTGAGCAGGCCCTGGCACAGCGCGACCGGCGGGCGCAGCCCGGCCGCCGCGGGTTCGGCGCTTGCTCGGCGGACCGGCCGGCTCCGCACGGCGCCGGAGAGGGCTTGAAGGCCAAGGAGGATCAGATACGCGGCGCCGACTAGCCTGACCGCGCGGAAGATCGTCTCCGACGCGACGAGCAGGGCGACAACGCCGGCGCTCGTCGCGACCGTCCAGGCGGCCTGACCAGCGGAAACCCCAACGGCGGTAAAGATGCCGCCGCGCCGTCCGCCAAGCAGCGTGTTGCGGATCGTCAGCGCCGTGTCGGGCCCGGGCGTGACGATGACGACGGCGGCGACGACGAGGAAGGCGGCGACGTTGTCGACCACCGCTCAGTCGGCTCCTGCGTGGCGCGGCCGGCGGGCGAGCGGCGCGAGGTCATCCCGCCCGACGACGACGAGCCCGAGGGTCAGCGCGGCCTCGTTCACAGCACGTCTCCGGGCGTCCGCTCGTATCGGGTGGCGTACGCGGGCACCGCGACGCCGTCGAGCACGCGGTCTTCGGTCTCCACATCGCCAGCGACGAGGCGCAGCGGGATGACGCCGGCCCAGATCGGAAGAGCGAGGTCGCTGTCGAAGTCCTTCGGCGGGCCGGTGCGGACCTTGGCCGCCGCCTCGTCGATTGCGAGGGCGAGCACGGCCGTCCCGGCGAGCTCCTTGTCGTTCGGCATTCGCGCGTCGGCCGCGCGTCCACGGACGACGTGCTCGACGATCGCGTGAAGCGCCGCCAGCTTCTCCTCGCGCCCGTCGAGCGCGCGCGCATGGCCGAAGACGATCGCTGAGCGATAGTTCATCGAGTGGTTGTAGACCGAGCGGGCGAGAACGAGGCCGTCGAGGAGGGTGGCGGTGACACAGACATCGACGCCGGTGCTGAGCCCGCGAAGCATGCGGCTGGCCGGCGACCCGTGCAGATAGAGCGTGTCGCCCGCGCGGGCGTGGACGGTCGGTATGACGACCGGGTGTCCGTCGGCGACGAAGCCGACGTGGCAGTAGAGGGCCTCGTCGAGGATGGCGTCGATCGCCGCGCGCTCGTAGACGCCGCGTTCGGGATGGCGGCGGACGGTGCGGCTAGCACGCGGGACGGTGCGCACGACGGATAGTTATAGTACAAAACTGTTCCGTGCTAGGACGAATCGTGATCGGCGGTAGCACCGCCGGTGAGATCGCAGCCAGCGTCGAGGCCGCGATCCGCGACGGGCAGCTCGCCCCCGGCGCCCGACTGCCACCGATCAGGACGCTGGCGAACGAGTGCAGCGTGAGCCCGATGACGGTTGCCTCCGCCTACCGTGAGCTTGGCCGTCGCGGCCTGCTCGTCACCGGTGGCCGGCGCGGAACGCGCGTCGCCGAGCGGCCCCCACTCCCGGTCCGGACCCGAATCTACGTTCCGCCCGGTGCGCGCGACCTGGCTAGCGGCAACCCAGACCCCGAGCTCTTGCCGCCTCTCGCTGCTGCGCTCGAGCGCCTCGACCCCGGCCCACGGCTCTACCTCGAGGAGGGGAAGCTGCCGGCACTCGTCGAGCTGGCGATGGAACAGTTCGGCGCCGACGGGATCGCCGTCCCGGCGCTGGCCGTCGTCGGCGGGGCTCTCGACGGCATCGAGCGCGTCCTGCAGGCGCATCTCCGGCCCGGCGACAGCGTCGCCGTCGAGGACCCCGGTTTCGTCCGAGCCTATGACCTGTTGCGGCCGCTCGGGCTCTACCTCGAGCCGGTCGCCGTCGACGACTTTGGCCCGCATCCCGACGCGCTCGAGCGCGCACTCGCCCGCGGCGCTCGCGCCCTCATCCTCACCCCGCGGGCGCAGAACCCGACGGGCGCTGCACTCGACGAGCAGCGCGCCGACGAGCTGCGGACGCTCCTCGACCGGCGCGCGGACGTGCTGGTGATCGAGGACGACCACGCCGCCGGCGTCGCCGGTTTCCGGGCGTTCAGCGTCTGCGCCGGCGAGCGGCCGAACTGGGCGACGGTGCGGTCGGTGTCGAAGTCGCTCGGCCCCGACCTGCGTGTGGCCCTCCTAGTCGGTGACCCGACGACGATCGCCCGGGTGGAAGGCCGCCAGCTGCTCGGCACCGGCTGGGTTAGCCGCATCCTGCAGCAGATCGTCGTCGCGTTCTGGTCCGACCCCGTCATGCGAGAGCGACTGGGGCGGGCCGAAGAGATCTACACCGCGCGACGTCTGTTTCTGCTCGACGCGCTCGCTGCGCGCGGGATCGCCGCCCACGGCCGCTCCGGGTTCAACGTGCTGGTGCCGGTCACCGAGGAGGCGGCCGCCGTCACGGCCCTGCTGCAGCGCGGCTGGGCGGTGACGGCGATGGAGCGCTGGCGGCTCGAAGGCCCACCGGCGGTGCGGATAACGACGGCCACCCTGGCACGGGACGAGGCCGAGCAGCTGGCCGCGGACGTGGCCGCCGCGCTGGGTAGCCAGAGCGCCGTCTACTCGGCGTGAGTAGGGCGCCGAACCGCACCGCTCGGTCAACCGGCCGAACGGCAGTGGCGCGCCGAATCGGGCTGAGCTCGTTCCGCAACGGAACGTGAGCGAAACGACGAAACCCACGGACCGACGTCCCGCCTTCGATTTCGATGGGCTGATCGTCGACCTTGACGGCGTCGTCTGGATCGGCGGCACGGTCGTACCGGGGTCCGTTGGAGCGATCGCCGCGCTACGAGCGCGCGGCGTCCGGCTCCTGTTCTTGACGAACGACCCGCGCAACTCGCGCGCCGAGTACGCGGCTCGACTCAATGCACTCGGTGTCGCTGCCGACGAGAATGACATCGTCAGCTCGGGCAACGCGCTCGCGACCTTCGTC
>JALZFU010000348.1 GCA_030861385.1 Actinomycetota bacterium | reverse complement strand
CTCCGGAAAGGAGCGCGTCCCATGAACACCGCAACTGCCGTTCCCGTCCTCGCGAAAGAGCCCTTCGGGGCCAAACGGATCCTCCTGCTCGTCTTCGGCGGCATCGCCGTCCTCGTCGCGCTCGTTCTCTTCGCGGGCGGTGGCGCAGCCGTCTGGGGGCTCGGCCAGCGCGACGACGCCGGCTTCTTCACGAGCGGGACGCACGAGGTCTCGACCAACTCGTACGCGCTTGCCTCCGAGAGCCTCGACGTCGGCCCGGATATTCCGGGTTGGCTCGACGACGGGTTCGCGACCGTTCGCGTCGCGGTCACGTCCGCGAAGCCCGTCTTCCTCGGCATCGGCCGAGCCGCAGATGTCGAGCGCTACCTCGCCGAGGTCGAGCACGCTCAGATCACCGATTGGGACACGGACCCGTTCTCCGTCAGCTACCGCTCGCAAGACGGGACCGCAAGGCCGGCGACGCCTGCGAGCCAGAACTTCTGGCGCGCCCAGGCGAGCGGCTCGGGGACGCAGACGATCACTTGGCCGGTCGCAGAGGGCACGTGGTCCGTCGTCGCGATGAACGCCGACGGCTCGCGCAAGGTGTCGGTCGATGCGCAACTGGCCGCTCGCGTCCCCTCCCTGCGCTGGTTCGCGATCGGCCTTCTCGGCGCCGGCGCCCTTGCGCTGCTGATCGGCGGCGGCCTCTTCTACTTCGGCGCGCGCCGGCCGCGTCACCGCCTCGAGGGAAGTTGAGGTGACGACGACAGCCGCAATCCCAAGAAGCCACCCGGGGAATCCGCGCGCGCTGATCGACCGGCTTTCGGCCGGCACCAGACGCGAGTCCGGCCTCTTCCTTGTGGGCATAGCGGCGGTCGCGGTCCACGTCGTCGACGACAACTTCCTGCAGCCGCAGCCCGGCACCGCGGTCGGCGACCATCTCGCGAGCGGACTCGTTCCCCTCGCGCTTTTGGCGGCGGCGGCAATCGCGTACGCTCGCCTTCGACCCGGCGTGCAGGGGGCGAGCGCGCTCCTGGCCGGTTTCTTCGGAGTCCTGAGCGGCACCGAAGCCGCCTACTACACGGTGAGTGGCGGGCCTTCCGGTGATGACTTCAGCGGAATGCTGGCGATCCTTGGTGGCCTCGTGCTCCTCGTCGTCGGAGCGCTGGCGCTCTGGCGTTCGCGGCGCACCGACGACCGGCCGCTGCGTCGGTACGTCCGACGCTGTGTAATTAGCGCAGGCGCCGTCGCGCTCGCCGCAGTCGTGCTCTTCCCGACCGCGCTCGCGTACGTCGTCACACACACGGCTCGGGCCGGCGTTCCGGCCGCGAACCTCGGCGCCACGCCCGAGAACGTCTCCTTCACCACGAGCGACGGGCTCCGGCTCGAGGGCTGGTTCGTGCCGTCGCGAAACGGCGCAACGGTGATCGTCTTTCCGGGCCGTTCGGGGCCCCAGAAGCAAGCGCGGATGCTTATCCGACACGGCTACGGCGTCTTGCTCTTCGACCGTCGGGGGGAGGGTGCGAGCGAGGGCGACCCGAACGCCTTCGGCTGGGTCGGCGACCGCGATCTCCATGCGGCCGCGGCCTACCTGCGCGGGCGTCCGGACGTCGACCCCGAGCGGATCGGCGGTATCGGCCTTTCGGTTGGCGGGGAGATGCTCATCCACGCGGCCGCGCACTCGGACGCGTTCAAGGCGATCGTCTCCGAGGGCGCGAGCGGGCAGTCGACGCGCGACGGGCTCGCTAACGGGGACACGCTCGAATCCATATTCGGGGGCGCCGCGAACACGGTGGCGGTCGCGCTCTTCACGAACACCCTGCCCCCACCGAGCCTGAAGAGCGAGGTGGTGAGGATCGCGCCGACTCCGGTCTTCTTCGTCTACGGCGAGCATGGCCAGGGAGGCACGGAGAGAAAGCCGAACAGGCTCTTCTACGCGGCCGCTCGCGAGCCGAAGCAGATCTGGGAGGTCCCGGGAGGCCAGCACGTCGCCGGCATCACGACGCGGCCCGAGGAGTACGAGCGGCGGGTAATCGGGTTCCTCGACGACGCGCTGTTGGGCACCGAATGAACTCTCGAAACCAGGTGAAGCAGCACCACCACTTGCCCGCCTGCGCGCTGCTAAGGCGTGAACTCGGAAAGGAGCCCGCATGGGACACGACGGAACGCGGCTCTCGAACCTGAGCGCGAGCCGACTTCTCGTCTTCGCCGGGCCGCTTCTCTGGGCGGGACTGATCCTCTTCCACCCGAACCCGGGCGAAGGGAGCCCGTACGAGGAGATTTCGGACGAGGTCAACCGCTGGCTCTTCGTCCACGTCGGGCAACTCGTTCTCACCCCGTTCCTCGTCTTCGCCGTGTGGAGGCTCCTCGACGGCCTCTCGTCGGCGGCGGCGCGGGTGAGCCGGGTCGCGCTCGTCGTCTGGGCCGTCTTCTTCAGCGCGTACGACTCCGTTCAGGGAGTGGCGACCGGCGTTCTCATCCGCCACGCCAACAGCCTCGCAGGCGAGGAACAAGCCGCCGTCGCCGGAGCGATCGATTTCCTCGTGAACGACAGCCAGCTCGCCGGAAGCGTCTCCGCCGTTTGGGGCGTGGCGGCCGCAGCCTGGATCGTCTGCGCACTCGCGGCAGCCGTTGCCCTGCACCAGGCGGGCGCGGGGAAGGCCGCCGTCGCGGCCGCCTGCCTCTCGACCGTATTCGTCGTGCACGTCGCCCCGGCAGCGGTGGGCTTGGTCGCACTCTTTCTCGCCGGAGTCCTCGCTCGACCGCGAAGGGCGACGGCGGCTTTGGGGGCGCCGGCCATTCTCGTCTAGCGGCACGTAAGGGATCGTGGCAAACGGACGTTCACAGGAGGACGCCATGTCCAAGCAGACGAATCTTTCCCCCACCGAACTCCCCGCGACAGCGGAGGTCTTGATCGTCGGCGCCGGTCCCGTCGGACTAACCCTCGCCGCCGCGCTGGCGGCGCGCGGCGTCGACGGCGTTCTCGTAGACCGGCAGGCCGAGGGCGCGAACACCTCGCGCGCGGCCGTCGTGCACGCCCGCACCCTGGAGGTCCTCGAGGACGTCGGGGTGAGCGCCGAGCTCGTCGGGCGCGGCATCATCGTGCCCCGCTTCACCGTGCGGGACCGCGACCAGGCCCTCCTCACGATCGACTTCGAAGGCCTGCCGACCGCCTATCCGTACACGCTGATGGTTCCCCAGAACGTCACCGAGCAGGTGCTCTTGAACCGCCTGCACGCGGTGGGGGGCGACGTTCGCCGCCCGTACGAGCTGGTGACCCTCACGCAGGACGCCGACGGCGTGACCGCGACCATGGCCACCGGCGAGACGATCCGCGCCCGCTACGCCGTCGGAGCAGACGGGATGCACAGCTCCGTCCGTGAGCACGCGGGGATCGGGTTCAGCGGCACCGCCTACGCCCACTCATTCGTGCTCGCCGACGTGCGAATGGACTGGGACCTCCGAT
Organism: Actinomycetota bacterium; assembly: GCA_030861385.1. Lineage (GTDB taxonomy): Bacteria > Actinomycetota > Thermoleophilia > Gaiellales > Gaiellaceae > JALZFU01. The sequence goes on along the minus strand of JALZFU010000348.1, from coordinate 1,211 downwards.
CCGACGAGGTCATGCTCTACTTCTCACCCCGCGGGCTGGTCGTGGTGGCGCCGCTGCCGGGCGGGCGGTACCGGATCGTCGCGACCGTGGACACGGCGCCCGAGCACCCGGGCCTGGACGACGTCCAGGCCCTCCTCAACGAACGGGGGCCCGTCCGACGCCCCGCCAAGGTCACAGAGATTGTGTGGAGCTCGCGGTTCCGGGTGCACCATCGGCTCGCCGACCACTACCGGGCGCGGCGAATCCTGCTCGCCGGGGACGCCGCCCACGTACACAGCCCGGCGGGTGGCCAGGGGATGAACACGGGCATCCGGGACGCCGTCGCCCTCGCCGGACGCCTGTCCGCCGTGATCCGGGATGGGGCGGCCGAGGCCGAACTGGACGCCTACGAGGCCGAACGCCGCCCGGTGGCGGCCAAGGTCGTGGCGCTCACCGACCGGATGACGCGGGTCGCCACCCTCGCTCGCGCGCCGCAGCGGCGGGCCCGCAACCTCGCCCTGCGAGCGCTCAACCCAATCCCGGCCGTCCGCCGCGCGATGGCGATGAACCTGTCGGGGCTCTCTGGCAGCCGGTAGTCGAAGAAGGCGGCGGCGTCGACCCATCTCCACTACCTCCCCCGCTCATCGATGTCCACCTGATCAACCTAGGAGCCCAGAAGCGCGCCGCGCCGACTCGGCCACCTGAACAAAGGAGGATTCATGTTTCGTCGCCTCTTAGTCGCTCTCTTCGCGGTCGGGCTGCTGCTGATCGCGGCGCCTGCCTTCGCTCAACCGCCCGTCACCGAGACGATCCAGCAAAAGAACGTCGTCGACACCTTCGTCGACGTCATTCCGACCTGCGAGCCGGGCGGCCCGTTCTACACCTTCACCACGACGACTAATCGGGTCCAACAATCGACAACGTTCCCGGATGGCCGCATCCAGGGGACGGTCATCCAGACGGGCACGTTCGTCGCTTCGCCGCTTGCCGACCCCACCCTGCCGAGCTACAGCGGCAAGGTCACCCTCCGGAATAGCTTCTTCGTCCAAGATGGCCAGGTCGTCACGACCACGTTCACGTACACGGTGCACGGTGCCGGCTCGGATGGGTCCACGTTCGAGACCCACTTGACCAGCCACGCGAACGTCCCGCCGACCGGAACGATCAACGAGTTCTTCCTCTGTCACTAGACCCTTGGCAGAGCCGGCGATTCCCAAGGCGTGGGTTCACCG
>JALZFU010000343.1 GCA_030861385.1 Actinomycetota bacterium | reverse complement strand
TCTCGTCCTGCCCAACGGAACCTTGCTGACCCTCTTCGCACGGACGGACTTGGAGGCCGGGTTTGGGACTCACTACGCCGCACGTTCGCTCGACGAGGGACGAACCTGGCAACCGCCCGTGCAGCTCGGCCCGCGCCTGCCCCTCCTCGAGTTCGTCCATCCCGAGTTCGGACATCTCCCACAACCGCACTTCCCCAGCGCCGCTGTCGCCGCCGACGGCACCGCGTACGTTGCGTTCGAGAACAACAGCTCGGCGACCTCCGGCGGAATCGGCGTGGCCAAGTCCCGCGATGGCGGTCTCACCTGGAGCAGTTCGATGCTCCCAGGCGTGAGCGCCTACTCGTTCGAGCCGGCGATCGCTGTCAACAAGAAGGGCACGGTCGGCGTCATCTGGTACGACCTCCGCAAGGACGTGCCGAGGGACGCCGCCCTAACGGCCGACGTCTGGTTCGCGCATTCCCACAACCGCGGTGGGTCATGGCGGCAGACGCACGTCGCCGGCCCGACCGACCTCCGAACCGCACCGATGCCCGAGCACAACTACGTAGGCGAGTACCAGGGGCTAGCCGGGCTCCGTTCCGGGTTCGCTGCCGCCTTCACCCTGCCGGCGCCACAAGCGAAAGACGGCCCAACGGACATCTTCTTCGCCCGGATCAAGCCGGGCGGCGGCAACGACAAGGACGATCGTCGCTAACGGTCTGTGAGCGCGATGGAGCAACCAGTGAGGATGTCCGGGAACACCGGCCCTCTTGGCCAACCGCGCGGGATCGGCTTCGGGATTCTGCTGGTCATCGTCACGCTTGGCTTCTATAGCTGGTACTGGGTCTTCAAAACCCAGGAGGAAATGAAGCAGCACACCGGCGAGGGCCTCGGCGGGGTGATCGGACTCGTCGTCTGGATCCTCCTCGGCTTCGTTAGCGCGTTCGTGATCCCCTCGGAGGTCGGGAACACGTACACGAAGGACGGGCAGGAGCCCCCGATCACCGGCTGGACGGGACTGTGGCTCGTCCCGGGCGGGATCCTGATCGTCCCGGCGATCGTCTGGTTCGTGAAGGTGCAAGGAGCCCTCAACCGCTACTGGGAGGGGAAGGCTTCCGCGGCTGAACGAGCGTCGCCCGTCTAGACACTAGTCGTGCGGACCGGGCGAGTTGGTCTCTGCTTTGGGGGGCCGGGGGAGTTCAGGCCAGGTTGGCCGCGTTACTCGCTGTGTTTCTCCGAGCCCTGCCTCCTCCAGCCTCGACCTGTGCGCTTCTCCGGATCGCGGTGGACTTCAGTGAGGGGCGCAGAGGTTAGGGTGACCGCCGCATCCGTTGTCCAGCGCGCTAGCCAAGCGTTGCGACACCGTTGTTCCTTCCGACATGCTGCGGAGCCCGATTGATCTGACCGGGTAGCCGAGAAGCCGCTTGGATACACAGTTCTCGGCTGAGGCGGAGGAGGAGGGATTCGAATCCTCGAGAGGCCAGTGACCTCTAGCGGCTTTCGAGACCGTTTCGAAACTGCTGATTTCCAGGGGCTTATCGCGCCGTGCGCCAGTGCGTGCGCCAACGCGGCTCAGGCGGCCCTCGATCGGTCGCTGCTCAGGTTCCGACGATGATCAGCGTGATTCCGCTGGCGGCCTCGGGCGGGTAAGCGTTCTCATCGACGGAGCGGAGCTCGACTCCGACGGCTTCCTGCGCGCCCAGGCCGAGGTCCGGGATCCTCATCGCGAAGGTGCTGCGGCGCGCTTGCGCGTTCATCTCGCGGAACTTCGCGAACAAGTCGCGGTGGTCGGACATGCAGGTGCGGCCCATGTAGACCGCGTGCAGCGTCTCCCGGACCGCCGCGTTCAGCTCGCGTTGCGCGTCGAGCTCAAGCCCCTCTGTGTCCGTCGACGCGACGGTGATCCCCTCGGAGGATTGCTCAACCGCGAGATCGCGTGTGCCGCCTTCGGTCAGCTCGATTCCGGCTAGCCTGCCCCAGCCGCGGCGCGGGAACTCGGCCGCGGGCTTCGCGTCGGCGAGAACCGGATGCCGCAGTGCCAGCAGCGCAGCAGGCTCGAGTGCCTGCAGCTCGATTCGCTGGCGCGCGTTGGGAGCGTGCACCCAGTGGAACGAGTAGGCCTGCGCCTGCCCGACGATGTTGAGGTTCTGCTGCGCGACATGCCGGTCAAGACGGGGGTCGAGCGCGAAGTCATCCACCGGCAGCTCGAGCGGCGAGAACGAGAACGCCCGAGCAAAGAGGCACTTGTGCCCCGACTCCGTCGGCGGGACCGTGTACAGGAACTCCGCCGCCGCGCTCGCTCCAGACCCGACCCACACGCTCGGCACGTTGCCGAGCGTGAGGTTCGTGGCGAAGCGGGTGTCGAAGCCGAGGGTGGGGTCCGTCAGGAACAGCTCGACCTTCCCGCTGGGAACAGCGAGGTCGCCCCTGTTCCGAAGCCAGCAGTGGATCAGGTACGTCTCCCCGGCGACGAGCGAGGTCGTGTACGCGCCCACGGCGGTGACGCGGCTGAGCGTGATGTCGGGCGAGTGCCAGTGGACGATGTTCGAGAACGGCCGCAGACCCACGTCGGCGTCGTACGACCGCATGTAGAGGAAGGAGCTGTCGTGGAACTCCTCGGGTGGCTTGCGGTCGCGCCGCTTGAAGAGCGCCTGCAGTTCATTCCGGCCTTCGTCGAGGTAGCGTCGGCGGAGGGCGTGCAGGTCGCGCACGTACTCGGCGGCGGCGTTCTCCTCGTCTTTCATGCCTGTGGCTCTCCTACGGAAGGACGTCGAGCCGCACTTCCGTCGGATCGGCGGCGTTTGCATTGGTGACGAGGGCCGTCGGCTCGTGTGGCGGGTCGCCGGACTGGGCCCAACACAGGTAGGCGTAGCCGCGGTCGGAGTCGAGATTGAAGTCGGGGAGCGGCCCGCCGCGGAACCAGCGGTCGTACAGCACCCCGCTTAGTTCGAGCGCGTTGCCGAGCGTTCGGTTTTGCACGAGCGCCGTCAGGTCGGCCTCGGTGCGGTTCGGCCCGCCGGCCAGAGCGACCAGCTCGTCGAGCAGATCGCCGTCGAGCGGGATGCGCCCGAACGCGTAGTGCGTCGGCAGGGTGGCGAGGTAAGTGTTCGGTGCCACACGCGTCACGCGCTTCTCGCCGTCGGTCAGCGGGTAGACGAGGTGGCGCTCCTGGTTGAAGATCGCAGCGAGCGGATCGTTCCAGAACGAGGGCGAGAAGCGAAGCAGCGGCTCGAACGGCGCCACTGCGGCCGCGGTGACGCCTGTCGGGTCCGTCATCGCGGGCGTGATGAACTGACGGAAGCGCGGATCGCCAAGGTGCTGGAGCATCGGGAATGCGAGGCCGTTCAGGGC
>JALZFU010000341.1 GCA_030861385.1 Actinomycetota bacterium | reverse complement strand
GCGCCGCACCGGCCCGAGTCCCTCGCGGTCGGGAGCGCGACGGCCGGACTCGCGCCCGGCGCTCAGCCCCTCGAGGCTGGCGCGTCGCCGCGTGCCGCCCTCGACCTCGCCACGCGCTCCGTCGCCGTACCCTTCCGGCATGATCTCGCCCTTGTTGATCCAGACCTTGACGCCGATCCGACCGAACGTCGTCTTGGCCTCGGCAAAGCCGTAGTCGATGTCAGCCCGGAGCGTGTGCAGGGGAACGCGCCCCTCGGAATAGCTCTCGGACCGCGACATCTCGGCGCCCCCGAGACGGCCGGCGCACTCGATCTTGACGCCCTGCGCCCCGGAGCGCATGGCCGACGCGAGCGAGCGCTTCATCGCCCGGCGGAAGCTGACGCGGTTCTCGAGTTGCTCCGCGATCGACTGCGCGACGAGCTTCGCGTCGAGCTCCGGGCGCTTGATCTCGTTGATGTTGATGTGGACGTTCTTGTGCGTCATCGCGTGGATGTCGCGGCGGAGCGCGTCGACCTCGGCGCCCGACTTCCCGATCACGATGCCCGGGCGCGCGGTGAAGATGTCGATCGTGATCCGCTGTTTGTCCTTGCGAATCAAAATCTCGGACAGGCCCGCGTGTCCGAGCTTCCCGTTGATGTGGTCGCGGATCTTCACGTCCTCGATCAGGTACGACGGGAACTCCTTCGCGCCCGTGAACCAGTTCGACTTCCACGGTTGGATGATCCCGACCCGAAGGCCGCCCGGGTGAACCTTCTGGCCCATCAGCTCTCCTCTTTCTCGGTCTTTCGCCGGCGCGGCGTCCGCTTCGGCTTCTCGCCCGCGTCGGTCTCCGCCTTCGGCTTCTCCGCTCGCTTGGGGCGCGTCTTGGGCTTGTCTTCCGCCTTCTCGACAGGCTCGGTCGTCTCCGCGACCTCGGGCTTCTGTCCCCTTCTACGGGGGGTGGACGAGGGCGGCCGAGCGCCCCTCGTGGGCCTCTCCTCGTTCGGCGGAGCGTCGGGCGCGACGGGGGCGTGCGCGGCGGGCAGCTCGGCGCCGTTCGGCTGCGCGAGCCGAATCGTGATGTGGCATGTCCGCCTCCTGATCCGCGCCACGCGCCCCCGCGCGCGAGCCCGCCAGCGCTTGAGCGTCGGCCCGTCCCCGGCGTAGGCGGCGGAGACGAGGAGATCGTCGCCGACGAGGCCGTGGTTCGCCTCCGCGTTGGCGACGGCCGAGTTCAGTACCCGCTCGACGTCGCGCGCGGCATCCCGCGTCATAAAGGCGAGGATCGTGCGCGCCTCGGGGACGGTCCGCCCGCGGATCTGCTCCGTCACGAGCTGCGCCTTACGGGGCGCGGCACGGACGTAGCGCGCTTCCGCGCGCACCTCCGTCCTCGACGTGTCCAGCGCCGCCATCGCGTCGCTACCGCTTCCTGACCTGGGCCTGCCGGTCGCCCGCGTGCCCGCGGAACGTCCGCGTCGGCGCGAACTCGCCGAGCTTGTGGCCGACCATGGACTCCGTCACGAAGACGGGGACGTGCTTCCGCCCGTCGTGTACGGCGATCGTGTGCCCGACCATCTCCGGGAAGACCGTTGAGGTGCGCGACCACGTGCGCAGCGGACGCTTCTCGCCAGACGTGTTCATGGCCTCGACCCTCGCCATCAGCCGGTCGTCGACGAACGGCCCCTTCTTGGCGCTACGGCTCAATTCCACTCACTTTCCATCCACCCGAGCGAACGCGACGGGTGAACATCGGATTCGACGACTCTCCCCATTTCAGCGCCGCTCCCTGCCGCGTCGGCGCGCGCGGACGATCAGCTTGTCCGACTCCTTGTGCTTGCGCCGCGTCCGCTTCCCGAGCGTCGGCACGCCCCACGGCGTGACCGGATGGCGGCCGCCCTTCGACTTCCCCTCGCCGCCGCCGTGCGGATGGTCGACGGGGTTCATCGCCGAGCCGCGCGTCGCCGGGCGCTTGCCCAGCCAGCGGCTGCGCCCCGCCTTGCCGCCCGAAACGTTCTCGTGGTCGACGTTCCCGACCTGGCCGACCGTCGCTCGACACGCGACCGGGACGCGCCGCATCTCGCCGGAGGGGAGGCGAAGCGTGGCGAAGCCGCCCTCCTTGGCGACGAGCTGGACGCCCGAGCCGGCGCTTCGCGCCATCTGTCCGCCCTTGCCCGGCTTCAACTCGACATTGTGGACGAGCGTGCCAGTCGGGACGGACGCGAGCGGAAGTGCGTTTCCAGGCCGGATGTCCGCCTCCGGTCCGGACTCGACCGTCTGTCCGACGCGCAGCCGTGCTGGCGCGAGGATGTAGGACTTCGCGCCGTCCGCGTAGTGCAGGAGCGCGATTCGAGCCGAGCGGTTCGGGTCGTACTCGATCGCGGCCACCTTCGCCGGTACGCCGTCCTTCGTCCGCTTGAAGTCGACGATCCGGTAGCGGCGCTTGTGGCCGCCCCCCTGGTGGCGCGTCGTGATGCGTCCCGCGTTGTTTCGCCCGCCCTTCTTCTTCGCGGGCGCGACGAGACGCTTCTCTGGCTCCCGCTTCGTGACGTCGCCGAAGTCGGAGACGGTCCGGAACCGCCGGCCAGGGCTCGTAGGCTTGAGCTTCCTCAGCGGCACTAGACGGCGGCTCCCTCGAAGATCTCGATCCGGTCGCCGGCGCGAAGCTGGACGACCGCCTTCTTCCACCCGGGTTTGCGACCGCGCGACATTCCCCGCCGCTTCGGCTTGGGCTGGACCTTGACGATGTTCACTCCCTCGACCTTCACGTCGAAGAGCTCCTCGACCGCCTGGCGAACCTGAGTCTTGTGCGCCTTGTCGTGGACACGGAAGGAGTACTTGTTGTCCTCGATCAGGCTGTAGCTCTTCTCGGACACGACCGGGGCGATCAGGACGTCGCGGGCGTTCACGGCGACGCCACCTCCTGCACGCGCTGGAGCGCCGCCTCGGTCGCGAGGAGCGATCGTGCCCAGACGACGGCGGCCACCTCGACCTCGGACGGCTCCAGCACGAGCACCCGATCGAGGTTCCGAAACGACTTTACGGTCCGCTCCTCGTCGGGCTGCGCCACCACGAGCAGGGGAGTCGTGGCGCCCCATGTCTGGAGAAACGTCGCCGCCTGCTTCGTGGAAGGACGGTCGAAGCCGCTGTCGGAGACGACGGCGAGCGATCCGCGCTTCGCATGGAGACTCAACGCTCCTCGCAGCGCCGACTTCCGCACCTTCCGGTTCACTTTGCCGCCGTAGGAGCGCGGCGCGAGTGCGAACGCCATGCCGCCCCCGGTCCACTGCGCCGCCCGCGTCGTTCCGGCGCGCGCGCGGCCCGTGCCCTTCTGTCGCCACGGCTTCGAGCGGCCGCCCGAGACGAGCCCGCGGCTC
>JALZFU010000424.1 GCA_030861385.1 Actinomycetota bacterium | reverse complement strand
TGCCCGCTCGGACTCGAAGGCGAGGAGCGCTGCGACGCGCTCGCTCCGCGGCCCGGCGAGATCGCCGTCCGCGACGGCGAACCGGCGCAGGTCCTCCTGCGGGAGGTACACGCGCCCGAGCGCTAGGTCTCGTGGCGGGTCCTGGAGGAAGTTGACGAGCTGGAGACCGGTACAGACGTCGTCGCTTCGTGCGACGAGATCGGGGTCGTGCGCCCGCCCGTAGACGGCGAGCACGAGGCGACCGACCGGATCCGCCGAGTACGTGCAGTACTCGCGAAGCTCCTCCCACGTCTCGTAGCGCGTCTTCCGTTGGTCGCGGCGGTTGGCCTCGATCAGGCGCGCGAACGGCTCGCGTGGGAGGCGGCACGCCGCGATGGTCGTCTGGAGGCGCCGCATGACGTCCGTGCGCGGCGACCCGTCGAGCTCCCGCTCGAGCTCGTCGAGGAGCGCCAGGCGGTCCCGCCGGACCTCGTCGCCCAGGGTGTCGACGAGCCGCGCGAAGCCGTAGATGGCGCGGAGATGCTGACGAGCGCGGGCAGGAGCGAGGAGCGAGGCGACCGGGAAGTTCTCGCCCTTCGCCCGCGCGTCGATCAGCGGTGGCGCGAGCTCCGGGACGTCGACGAGAGTAGTCGGCATGATCCCCGATTCTCCCATGGACGTTCGCCCGTTTGGCAAGACCGGTGTCGAGCTGCCCGTCGTCGGCCTCGGAACGTGGCGCGTGTTCGACGTCGATCTTGCTCGCCAGGAGGACGCGGACGCCGTCGTCGAGGCGGCGTTCGGCGAAGGGACGCGGGTCGTCGACTCCTCGCCCATGTACGGACGGGCAGAGGCGGTCCTCGGGCGCGCGCTCGGCGCGCGCCGCGCGGAAGCATTCGTGGCGACGAAGATCTGGACGAGCTCGGCGGCCGTCGCGCAACACCAGCTCACGGATCAGCTCGAGTTCTTCGGCGGGCGGATCGACCTCGAGCAGGTGCACAACGTCCTCGCGTGGCGAGACCACCTCCCGTGGCTCGAGCGCGAGCGCGACGCCGGCCGCCTCGCCCTCCTCGGAGCCACGCACTACGCCGCGAGCGCGTTTCCCGAGCTCGAGGAGGTGATGCGGACGGGGAGAATCCAGGCGATCCAGATCCCGTACAACCCGCTCGAGCGCGACGTCGAGGATCGGATCCTCCCGCTCGCCGAGGCGCTCGGTCTCGGCGTGATCGCCATGCGCCCGCTCGGCGGCTCGGACTCACGGCTCCTCCGCGGCCCGCCTCCGGACGCCCTCGCGACGTTCGGCGTCGCGACGTGGCCGCAGGTGCTCCTCAAGTGGGCGCTCTCCGACTCCCGGATCCACGTCGTCATTCCGGCGACGTCAGATCGTGGGCACGCTCGCGAGAACGCCGCGGCCGGCGAGCCGCCCTGGCTCGACGAGGATCAACGCCGCCTGGTCGAGCGCCTCGTCCGCCGCTGACCGCGTACGACCGAGACGCGGCCCGCGACGGCGAGCACCGCCGAGAGCGCGAGCTTGGGCGACGCGGAGCAGCAAGAAGGGCATCGACACCCGCTCCCGCGAACCGCGTTCAGCTCGGACGCGTGGATCGCCGGAACCCACTTCGGCCCTCCCCACGAGAGGTCGAAGGCGAAGGAGCGGACGACGTGCGCCCACACGAGCCACGCGACCCAGCGGCACGCGCCGTAGAAGAACGAGATCCGATAGATGGCGAGGAGAGCCGTCTCGGAGAGGTAGCCGCTCGCCTTCTGCCAGAGCACGTCGGCCGGGAGAACCGTCTGGCGGAAGTAGGCGCGGGTGAGCACGCGCCAGCTCGCCACTCCCCAGAGGAGCCAGAACCCGTCCCAGACGAAGCCCAGGCCGCTGAAGTACGCGCCGGCGTCCGTGTACCGCCCGGTCTGGCCGGCGTAGGCCCAGGCGCCGGCCGAGAAGAGGTGGTCGGTGAAGGGGAAGAGAAGCATCGTCCCGACGGTGTCGAGCGTGTCCGTGAGCGCGTGTGCCCACTGACCGACGACGAAGCTGAGCGCCCATATCCGACTCCGGAAGACGAGGTAGACGAGGGCACCGACGACCACCCCGAACGCGAGCGTGTGCGTGACTCCCGCCCCCGGCCAGCCACGGTGGAACTGGGCCGGGTCGTCCGCTTTGAGCTCGACCCCGAACGCTCCGGCGCCGTAGACGAACCACTTCGTCGTCATGTCGGGCGCGTAAGAGCCGATGAGGAGCGGTGCGATCGCGATGCGTCGCCCCAGGTGCTTTTGGATCACGTACGGCTCTGCGTCGTGCGCGACCCAGCTCATCGCAGCCGCCGCACGAGAGCGGGAAGGAGGACGACGCCGACGAGAAGGAACGCCGCCCCTTCCACCCACGAGAAGAGCGCCTCGGGCACGAGGACGCCGAGGAGGACGTAGGCGATCGCGGTGAGCGCGTAGAGCGCGGCCTCCCTCATCGCCGCTTTCGACGCGGCTCGGCGAGGATCTCCTCCGTGTGGGCGCCGAGGCGGGGAACCGATCCGACCGCGGGCCGCGCGCCGCCGACGAGAAACGGGTTCCCGACGGTCGGGATGGGACCGACGGGCGAATCGACCTCGGCGACGAGGGCGTTGTGCTCGAGCTGTGGGTGGTCCATCACGCGAGCGACGTCGTTCACGCGCCCGCACGGGATGCCGGCCACGTCGAGGCGCGCGATCCATTCTTCGGCCGTGCGCTCCGAAAAGAACTGCTCGAGCCGCGCCTCGAGCTCGTCTCGCTGCTCGACGCGGCCCTCGTTCCCGGCGAACCGCGGGTCGTCCGCGAGCTCGGGCCGGGCGAGAACGTCCAGGCAGAACGCTCGCCAGTGTTCGGGCGAGAGGACGGCGACGCTGAAGAGACGGCCGTCGCCGGCGCGGTAGGGCCCGTACGGGCAGAAGAGCGGATGCCGAAGGCCCGTTCGCTCCGGCATCTCCCGGCGATGCCACCAGAGGTGCGGGTAGTAGCCGAGCCAGTCGACCATCACGTCGAAGAGCGATACGGCTACGTGGGCGCCCTCCCCCGTCTCCGCGCGCCGCACGAGCGCCGCCGCGGTCGCGCTGGCGGCGTAGGCACCAGTGGCGAGATCGCAGACGGAAACGCCAACGCGGGCCGGCTCCTCGGGCGTCCCCGTCACAGAGAGCAAGCCCGCTTCCCCCTGCACGACGAGGTCGTACGCGTTTCGCGCCGCGTACGGGCCGTCCGGGCCGTACCCCGAGATGTCGGTGTAGACGACGTCTGGGCGAAGCGCGCGGACCGCGCGCTCGTCGAGACGGAAGCGCTCGGCCCATCCGGGGGTCAGGTTCTGGAGGAAGACGTCGGTTCCGGCGACGAGACGCTCGAGCGCCGGTCGCGCGGTCGCGTCCTTGACGTCGAGCGCCACGCTTCGCTTTCCGCGGTTCACCCAGACGAACCCGCTCGAGAGCCCGCGGGCGATCGTGTCCCAGCCGCGCGTGACATCGCCGCGACCCGGCGGCTCGATCTTCACGACGTCCGCGCCGAGGTCGGCGAGGAGGCGCGTGCAGAGCGGCCCCGCGAGCCCCGTCTCGCACGCGACCACGCGGACGCCCGTCAGGAGCATCCGCGTACCGTAATCCTGTTACCGGCGCGCGGTCGCTGCGCTCAGCCTCCGGCGAGGCCGACCACGTGCCCTTCCACGTCGGCAAGAAGGGCGAACGTGACCATCTCCGTCTTCGTCCGCGGCACGACCGTGCGCCGTCGAGGGACGCGGCCTTCTCGAGTGACGGTTCGATGTCCGGCACCTGCAAGTAGACCGCCGGATGGTGCTATCTCTCTCCTCTCGCCGCTAGACCAAGGCCCGGACTTCGACAACTTCGCCGCGGTCGATTTCCGTCCCGCCGTCGGCATGCGTGCGGACGACGGCGTCCTCATCGGGCGCCTCGAGCAGGCAGTACGCGCCCCCGTCGCTCGCGAGGAACATATTGATGCCCTTGACGCCGTTCGCGTCGGTCACGCCGGATCGAATCCGCTCCGCGAAGGCCTGCTCCATCTCGGGCGTCAATTGGAAGCGCTCGTGGTGGTCGATGTACGTCGGCATCGCCGCTCCTTCCTAGTCGGACTGCATCTGACCCAGGGGATCCGGGCCGGGGTCGCGGCCCGCCGCGGCCTGCGCCAGCCGGCCGAGATAGTGCGTCCAGCCGTGCTCGTGGTTGCCGCGCTCCTCCGGGGGCAGGTCGTGGTGCGTGAGGCGGACGAGCGTCCCGTCACCATCCGGAACGAGCTCGACCTCGACGGTCGAGGAGCCGGGAGGGACCGGGTGCTCGGGGTTCGAGCCCTCCCATCCCCAGGTGAAGACGACCCTCGTGAAGGGGGTCACGTCGACGTACTCCCCGCGCGCGACGGCGCGCTCGTTGATCTCCACCCGGTAGACGCCCCCCGGCCGCGGGTCGAGCGTCGCCGACCGGCCCTTCCAGCGGATGATCCGCGCCGGATCCGTGAAGTAGGGGAACACGGTTTCGGGGCTCGCGTCGATTCGGATCTCGCAGGTCAAGACGTCACGCGGCGGTGCGGCCACGAATCCTCCTCTCCTCTCGCTCGGCGGCGTCCTTGAGACGCTCGAGCCCGTCGACCCAGAATTCCTCGAGGAACGTGCGGACGTCGGCGAGCCCCTCGGCGCGCGCGCGGTAGAGCCGGCGCGGACCGTCCCGCCGCTCCCCCAGGAGACCGGCGGCCTTGAGCACGGTGAGGTGCTGCGAGATCGCGGGGCGCGTCACGTCGAAGTGCGAGGCGATCTCGCCGGCGGAGAGC
>JALZFU010000313.1 GCA_030861385.1 Actinomycetota bacterium | reverse complement strand
TGGCAAGCAGGCGGGCAGTTTGCGCGCCGTCCCGCTGCCCGCACGGGCCGCCCAGGCGCTCGCCGAGCAGCCGGCTCGACTCGAGACACGTCTCATCTTCCCGGGCGCTAGAGGCGGCTACCTGAGCCTCCACCAGTGGCGACGAGACGAGTGGACGCCGGCCGTGAAGGCAGCCGGACTCGCCCATCGCTCCCCCTACGCGCTGCGGCACACGTTCGCGACGTTCGCGATCGCGGCGGGGATCGGCCTCTTCGAGCTCTCCCGGCTCATGGGAACGAGCGTCGAGCAGATCGACCGAACGTACGGCCACCTCCTCCCCGACTCGCTCGACCGCGCTCGCGCCGCGCTCGATACGTTCGCGGCGCGCGCGTCCGCCTCAGCCGAGGACGGTTCCAACCGCTAGACGACGGTGTATGCGACGAGGACGACGTTCGCGGCTGTGAGCACGGTGACGACCGCCGTCAGCCAATAAGCGTCCGCGTCTGGCGCTCCAATGTCCGTCTGCGGAGCTCCTCCCGGTACCACTCGAGCCCCTCCGAGACGTTCGCGGCGAAGTTGTCGTAGCGCGCGCGGATCTCCTCGTCGCTCATCGCTTCGAGTTCGCCGATTTTCGGAGCCACTTCCCCTCCGCGCGGTCGTTTGGACCCCGATTGGACCCGAGTCGACGAGGTGGCCCGGGACTAAAAGCCCCGCATTAGCAGGGCTTTCTAATGGTCGGGGCGCCCGGATTTGAACCGGGGACCTCCAGTCCCCCAGACTGGCGCGCTAACCAGGCTGCGCCACGCCCCGCCCCCGCAAGGATAGTCGAAGACGGACGAAGCTCGTCTTCGCGAATCGGGCGCCCGGCTCTTCCACGTCTCCATCGGCCGAGCATCGTCCTGCTGATCCGCCCCGGTAACTAGCCGAACGGTTGGTGTAGCCGGCGTTCGACTGTGCGCTACGCGGCGGTCGATGCGTCCGTGCGCGGGCGGCTCGGGAGACTGAGGACGCCGTGCAGTTGCGCCCACCGGCTCGCCTGAGTCCTGTTCGAGACGCCGAGCTTCCGATAGATGTTCGAGAGGTGGAACTTGACCGTCTGCTCGGTGACCCAGAGCGTTCGGGCGATCTCGGCGTTCGATCGTCCCTCCCAGACGAGGCGAAGGATTTCGCGTTCTCGTTTCGTCAGGAGCGAGTCGATTTCGGGGGCCTCGCCGTCGGCGGAACCACCGTTTCCTCGCGCTGAGCGGCCGTTCGCTGCGTGAGCCGCAAACTCGGCCGCGAAGTAGACCGAGTGATCGAACGTCTGGCGAATGGCCGAGGCAACGTCGTCCGCCCGGGCGGTTTTCGCGACGTACGCGGTCGCGCCTGCTGCGAACGCTGCCTGGACCGACTCCGACGCCGTCCCGCTCGAGAGCACGATCACCTTGGTCGTGGGACTCCGCTTCCGGGCCTTCTGGATGCACGCGAGCCCGTTCATCCCGTCACCCGGGATGTCGGTCTCGGCAACGAAGAGATGCGGGCGATGCTCGTCGAGGAGCGCAAGGGCGTCCGCTCCCGCCGTCGTCGCCCCGACGACTTCGACGCCCGTTCGCGCGAGAACCATCTCGACCGCATCCAGCCACAGAGGATGTGGGTCGAGAAGGACGGCCGTCCTTTTCCCTGAATCGCCGCTCATGGCCGCAGGCCTCAAACTCAACCTAGCCGAATGGCTAGGGACGGTAAAGCAAAACAGGCGGACTTTTGTAAAACGCTTACGCGCGCTTCCCCTGCCGACCCCGCCGGCGCGTTGCGAGCGGGTTGACGGGGCAAGGGAAATCGACGTACATGACAGCAGTGGGTCGATATCTCATAACCGGCTGCGCCGGCTTCATCGGCTCCCACCTCGTCGAGGCCCTCGCAGACCGAGGCGACGAGGTCGTCGGCGTCGACTCGTTCACCGATTACTACGCGCGCTCGGTGAAGGAGGCGAACCTGGCGCGGGTCCGAGCGAGGCCGGGCTTCGCCTTCATGGAGGCCGATCTGGTCGAGGTCGACCTGGCGCCCCTCGTCGCCGGCGCCGCCGGGGTCTTTCATCTCGCCGCACAGCCGGGCGTGCGTGGGAGCTGGGGCGACTCCTTCGCCTTGTACGTCCGAGAGAACGTCATCGCGACCCAGCGGCTGTTCGAGGTGGCAGCTCGGTCTGAAACGAGGGTTGTCTTCGCCTCGTCTTCGTCGGTCTACGGAAACGCGGAGGCGTATCCGACGGCGGAAGAAGTGCGCCCACGTCCGATCTCGCCGTACGGCGTGACGAAGTTGAGTTGCGAGCACCTCGCTGGCGCCTACGCCGACTCGCTCGGCCTCGACGTCGTCGCGCTTCGCTACTTCACCGTGTACGGACCGCGCCAGCGGCCCGACATGGCGTTCGCGCGCCTCACCAGGGCGATCGTGAGGCGAGAACCGTTTCACGTCTACGGAACGGGCGAGCAGTCCCGCGATTTCACCTACGTCGGAGACGCCGTCGCGGCGACGCAGGCCGCGATGGATCAAGCGCCCTCGGGAGCGGTCTACAACGTCGGCGGCGGAACGGAGGCGTCCCTTCGACACGTCCTCGAGCTCTGCGGGCAGCTGAACGGACGACCAGTCGACGTCGTGTACGACGGCTCGATGCCGGGCGACGTTCGGCGAACCGCTGCCGACACGAGCCGAATCCGCGCCGAGCTCGGCTGGGCGCCCCAGACGCCGCTCGAGGAGGGTATCGCCGCTCAGCTCGCCTGGTCTGAGACGATGCTCGCGGATTCACGGGCAACGAGCGCCCGGCCTCGGCACTGACGGCGCCTGGTCGCCCCCGCCCACGGCGCCCTGCGACCGGCTTCGTCAACTCGCTTCCAGCTCGCGAACGAGGTCGCCGAGCGTCCTTCGCAGAAACCTGTTCACGACGAAGAGCCCCAGCTTCCTTCCGGCGGCCGATCGACGACTGTTACGCGCAAGCCTGCCGGACCAGCGCTCGAGGAGCCTCAGGACTTCGAAAAGGCGGATCTCGCGCGTCGGGACGCTCGTTCGACCGAAGTATCCGACCAGGAACTGGCGCTCGAACGCTGCGAGACGCTCGCGGCCAAACGCAAGTCCCTGGGTCGCGATCTGCTTCCGGTACGTCTTGATCCCGGTCAGGAAGTAGGCGATGTCGACATAGATCGGGGTGCACCAGTTGGCGAGCATGTCGATTCCGGTCACGCGCGCGTTCGGAGCGACGAGGACGTTCGTGAGGCCGTAGTCGCCGAAGTGAAGGCCGAGCGGCAGGGGCTCGACGAGCGTTCCTTCGGCAAGGATCCGCGTCTTCGCGGCGACTCGGTCGAAGAACGCCTTTTCACCCAGCGATTCGCCGAGGTAATCCGTGAGCGCGGTCAGGAGCTCGACGAACCCCGCCTGCCCGTCATGGATGGTCGTCACGGCATGGCGAGGGCGGATGCGGTGGAATTCGCGGAGCCAGCCGCCGGCGTTTGAAAGGACGTCGTCGAGGTCGACCGACGCGAGCGGGTGGAGGCGGCTCGCGGGGCGTAAAAGCTTCCACAACTGTTCCCCTTCGGCCTCTTCCATGACGAGCGCGTCGATTTCGGGGACGAAATCGAGGGGGCGCACCGCGCTGAAGCGAGGGTCGGCAAGCGCTTGGAAGTGGTCGTGGGTGGCCCGCAGCGCATCGTGGTAGAGCGCGAGCGCGTTGCCCGGCGCGATGGCGGGCGTCGCTCGAGGGCGCGGTGAGCGCGCGGAATCTGCTGGCCGAAGCTTGACGAAGACTCGGCGACGCGAGTCCCCTGCTGCGAGCTCGAAGCGATAGATGGTCGAATACCGCCTCTGTCGCCCGTGAACGAGGGTCGCCGAGACATCCATCCCGCGAAACTCGTCGAAGTACACGGGCGCGCGCTCGTGCAGGAGCCGTGAGACGCGTGCCACACCGACTTCAGGCGCTTCGCCCGCGGCCGGACTTCCCGCAGTGACGTCGCTCAGACGCTGGGCTCCGTCGAGGGCACCTGGCTCGGGCCCAGCAGGTCATCGGCCGTCTCGTCCCCGTAGCCCCACCTGTCCACGAGGTTCGTCCCGAGCAACGCGTCCACGGCGGCGACCTCGGGCGCATACCGGGCTCGCAGACGGGCGGCGGTCTCGGGCGAGAGCCGCGGCCGGTCGTTCCGTCCGTACGGCCGGTAGAGCGCATTTCGGACTTTGGTCGAGGCCTTGACCTTCCCGTAGAGGCGGACGAAGCCGAGGCGCAACGTGAGCTTCGAGCCCTTCTTGGCGAGCTTCGCGATCGCAGGCGAGCGCGGCACGCCAGCCGGCATGCGCTCGCGTAGGACGGACGAGGGAAGCACGATGCTCTCGATCTCCAGGAAGCGGAAGATCGCCTCAGCGAAGGCGCGCGGATCCGCCTTGAGGTCGTCGAAGACCGTGACGAGGAACTGGTCGCGGGGAAACTGGTCGAGGTACGCGGGGAGGTAGGTCCCGTAGCGGCCGTTCTCGACGATCTGCGGCGCCTGCTCGAGGGCCTCCTCGAACGTTCCCTGGAACCGGCCGTTCTTCACGAGGTCGAGGTATTCCGAGAAGGCACGGTCGACCGGCTCCCGAAGGCAGGCCATCAACTTCATGCGAGGGTTGAGCTCGGCGATGCGCCCGGGCGCGTCGTACGAGAAGAGCAATGAGTGCGAGATCTCCGCGACGATTTTCTGCTCGGCCGCGTTCGGGAAGTGATCTAGGTACCAGTCGACACCACGATCGTAGTGCGCGCTGAAGAAGTGAAGGCCTTTCTGCGGAAAGACGAAGACGCTCGGGTGGTAGTCGAGCACGCTGAAGACCCAGGTCGACCCCGCTTTGCTCGTCCCGACGTAGAGGAAGTTCGGTACCGCTCCGATGGAACCATCGTAGATCGGTCGCGCGGGCCGAACACTCGACCAAAGTCTAGGGCGGCGCCGCGCCGAGTCGGGGGGTTCGGGAGGCCGCTCGCATGCGCCGGCGAAACGGCCGCGGAAACGACTACCGCTCCCGGCGCGTCGCCGGTCCGGACCGACGGGACACCGCTAATCGACCCGCGAACGTACTATGAGAGCAGGTCAACGATCCTCGGGAACGGAGAGAGCGGCTGGAATCCAAGGGCTTCATACCTCTCGTCAGGCGGTGGTGGCCGCTCCTGCTGTTCTCCGCCTGCGTGTCCGCGGTGACCGCGTATGTCGCTTCGTCTCGCGTAACTCCGACGTACGAGGCCGAAGTGCGGCTCCTTACGGGGCCGCTGAGCGCCGACTTCGACACGATCCGCGCATCTGGTCAGCTCGCACAGACGTACGCGGAGCTTGCGACCAGCCGGAGGGTCCTCGACGCGGTCCGACGGCAGCTCCGCCTTCGTCAGTCGCTCGACGACTTGGTCGCCTCGGTGAGTGCGACCGGGAACGAGGTGACGCGTATCGTCGGCGTCAGAGCGAGAAGCGACGACGCCAAGCTCGCCGCCCGGATCGCGAACGGGATCGGCAGCCGCCTAGCCGGTGAGACGTCGCAGACCCCCGACCAGCCGGCAGGCCAGCTCAGGGTGATCGATTCCGCGAGCCCACCATCCTCGCCTGTGGAGCCGCGCGTGCCCCTGATCACGGTCCTCGGCGCAATCGCCGGCCTGATCGGCGCCGCCGTGCTCGTGCTCCTCCTCCAGTCCGGTCGCGACACGATCGAGAGCGAGGAGGACGTTGCCGACGCTTCCGTCTCGCTCCTGGGCGTCGTGTCATTGCGTCGCGGCGCCCGCTCGGGGCCGGGCGCCCTCGTGATCCAGACCCGACCTCACT
>JALZFU010000420.1 GCA_030861385.1 Actinomycetota bacterium | reverse complement strand
GGACGCACGGGCAGGTGCCCGGCCCCGTCAACTGCACGCGAAGCGGGCTCGTCTCGGGCGTCCGGACCGTGTTCAAGGCGATCACCGACCCGAGCGAGCGCGCGACCGACGCCTGGTTTCGCTCGCTTGAGGTCGTCTGCCCGCCCGGAACCGTCTTCACCGCGGAGCGGCCGGCGCCGGTCTCGACGTACTTCGAGGCGACAGAGATCGCGACCGACCTGGTCTGGAAGGCTCTCGCCCCCGCGCTCCCGGAAACACTCACCGCCGGCCATTTCGTCTCCGTCTGCGGGACGATCCTCGACCAGGAGCACCCGGACACGGGCGAGCGGGCGATCCTGGTCGAGCCGCAAGCCGGTGGCTGGGGCGCGAGCGCCGTCAAGGACGGCGAGCACGGGCTCGTCTCCGCCGGCGACGGCGAGACGTACGTGATCCCCGTCGAGGTGGCCGAGCAGCGCTACGGCGTCCGTGTCGAGCAGTTCGCGCTCGACGTCGTCGACGGCGCCGGCGCCGGCCGGCGGCGAGGCGGGCGCGGTCTCGTCCGCGAGTACCGCGTCCTCGGCGACGGCGCCCTCACGGCTGCGTTCGGCCGACACCGCTTCCCGCCCTGGGGCGTCGCCGGCGGTCGTCCCGGCTCGCCGAACTACGTCGAGGTCGTCGGCGCGGACGGCGAGACGCGCCTCCGCTGCGGCAAGGTGGCCCGGTTTCCGCTTCGCCGTGGCGACCTCATCCGGCTAGTAACCGGGACGGGCGGCGGCCACGGCGACCCGAGGGCCCGCGAGCCCGAACGAATCGCGGACGACGTAGCGGAGGGCATCGTGAGCGAGGCCGACGCGCGGGAGACGTACGGGTGGTCGTGAGAGAGCTCGACGCCTCCGTCCTTCCGGCGCTCGCACAGGGCTGCGCGATCCTCGGCACAGGCGGCGGCGGAGACCCGTACATCGGCATGCTGATGGCTCTGCAGGCGATCGAGGAGCACGGGCCCGTCCGGCTCGTCGCCCTCGAAGAGCTCGCCGACGACGATCTCCTCATGCCCTGCGGCATGGTCGGCGCGCCGACCGTCTCGATCGAGAAGATCTGCAACGGGAGCGAGGGAGGTCGACTCCGCGATCAGGTCGAGGCGCTCTTCGGGCGGCCCGTCGCCGCCCTCATGTCCGGGGAGATCGGCGGCTCGAACGGAGTGCTTCCGATCTCGTGGGCCGCCCGTCTCCGCCTTCCCGTCGTCGACGCGGACGGCATGGGCCGCGCCTTCCCCGAGATCCCCATGATGACGATGGAAGTCGCCGCGATTCCGCCGAACCCGAGCGTGATGACGGACGAGCACGGGAACGTCGTCGTCTTCGAGACGGTCTCAGGCCGGTGGACGGAGAGGCTCGAGCGCGCGGTCGCGGTCGAGTTCGGGGCCCGCGCGGCGTCTGCCGAGTACATGCTCACGGCTCGCCAGGCGCGCACGGCGACCGTCCACGGTTCGGTCTCCCTCGCGATCCGCCTCGGCCACGTGGTCGCGGAGGCTCGAGACGATCCGCTCGCCGCGCTCGTGGACGAACTCCGCGCCTTCCGTCTTCTCGACGGCAAGGTGGTCGACGTCGAGCGCCACACGACGGGCGGCTTCGTCCGCGGCTCGGCGACGATCGAGGGCCTCGAGCGCGCCCGCGGCCGCACGGTCGTGCTCGAGATCCAGAACGAGAACCTCGTCGCGCTCGAGGACGGCTGCGTCCGCGCGATCGTGCCCGACCTGATCTCCGTCCTCGACACCCAGACGGCCGAGGCGATCACCACCGAGCGGCTCCGCTACGGGCAGCGCGTCTCGGTCATCGCATTCGCGTGCGACCCGGTCTGGCGGACGCCGCGCGGGCTCGAGGTCGCCGGCCCGCGGGCGTTCGGCTACGAGCACGCGTACGTCCCGGTCGAAGAGCTGAATGCCGGCGCACCTTGACCTCCGTCTCGGGATCGACGTCGGCGGCACGAACACCGACGCCGCCGTCGTCGACCGCGGCGGGCGGCTGGTCGCGAAGGCGAAGGTCTCGACGACCCCGGACGTGACGAGCGGGATCGTCGCCGCGCTCGCCGCCGTCGTCGACCGGATCGAGGCGTCCCGCATCACCCACGTCATGCTCGGGACGACGCACGCGACGAACGCGGTGCTCGAGCGGCGGAATCTACAGCGGGTCGCCGTCCTTCGCCTGGGCGGCCCCGCGACGCACGCCGTCCGTCCGCTCTTCGCGTGGCCCGCCGACCTGCGCTCGTCCGTCTCCGCGGGCGAGGCGATCGTCGACGGGGGGATCGAGTTCGACGGCCGCGAGATCTCGAAGCTCGACACGGCCGCGTGCGCACGGTTTCTGGAGCCGCTCGCCGAGCGCGTGGACGCGGTCGCGATCACGAGCGTCTTCGCTCCCGTCTCGGCCCGCCACGAGGAGGCGGCCGTCGAGGTCGCGCGCTCCGTCCGTTCCGACCTCCACGTCTCCGTCAGTCACGAGATCGGCGCCGTCGGCCTGCTCGAGCGCGAGAACGCGACCGTCCTGAACGCCGCGCTCGTCCGCGTCGCCCGCGACGTCGCCCGCGCGCTTACGGATGCGCTCGCGACCCACGGGTTCGAGGCCGAGACGTTCTTCGCGCAGAACGACGGCACGTTGATGGCGCTCGAGTACGCGGTCGCCCATCCGATCCTGACGATCGGAAGCGGGCCCGCGAACAGCATGCGCGGGGCCGCGTACCTAACCGGAGCCGCCGACGCGCTCGTCGCGGACATCGGCGGGACGTCGACCGACGTCGGCGTGCTCGTGAACGGATTCCCGCGCGAGTCGTCCGTCGGCGCCGAGATCGGCGGCGTGCGCACGAACTTCCGCATGCCGGACCTCGTCGCGATCGCGCTCGGCGGCGGGAGCGTCGTCTCGACGGACGGCGGCGAGGTTGCCGTCGGCCCGGAGAGCGTCGGCTACCGGCTCGCTCGCGAAGCGCTCGTCTTCGGGGGCGCGACGCCGACGCTCACGGACGCGGCGGTCGCCTGCGGGCGGACGGCGATCGGCGACCCTGCCTCGGTG
>JALZFU010000302.1 GCA_030861385.1 Actinomycetota bacterium | reverse complement strand
AAACAATGGACGCCCTGCGCAAGGCCGGGCAGGTCGAGTACCGACCGCCCGGTGCGTAGCGCATCCGGGAGTCACTTTGCCACCGGCTACGCCTGCCGGGCTCCATAAATCCTCCATCCGGGACCGGCTCCAAGGCGCGGGCGTCAGGCCTCGTCAACCGCGTACAGGCGCCGCTCAGCTGGAATCCCTTCGAGGTCCGCGGGTCGGCGTCGCTGGTGATCGCGGGCGCGCAGCGAAATCGCGCGGGGCAGCAGTCCCGGGAGAATGGCCGCCGATGAATTCTCGCGCGTCGGACAGTCAGAACGCGAGAGTCGACACGAAAGGACGAACGATGCGCAAGCTCGTGGTCAACACGTTTGCGACGCTCGACGGCGTCATGCAGGCACCGGGCGGGCCGGAAGAAGATCCGACGGACGGGTTCGAGCACGGCGGCTGGTCGGCCGGCTACTGGGACGAGGCGATGGGTCAGTGGATGGGCGAGTTCATGGGCGAACCGTTCGACCTCGTGCTCGGCCGCAAGACGTACGAGATCTTCGCGGCGCACTGGCCGCACGCGAGGGACGAGCCGGGAGCGGAACAGCTGGAAGAGCCGACCGAGGCGGAGCTCGAGCGGCGCAGCCGGCTCGGCAAGTGACCTCGACTCACCGGCGGCACGGGCGGGGGGGCGCTCGCCATCCGGTCACAAGGAACGCTCCCCAGGTGGCGAAAGGTTTCGATCTACTCGTCACCGCCGGCGTCTCGCGGGGGGGACGAGGCGTCGCTCGTCCCCGTCGCCTCGGAACCGCGACGGATTTCATACCGTTGGATCCGCGGCGGAACCTCCGGTGTCAAGAGGAGGTGAACGGAAGCGCTTCCCCGTTCCCCATGCAACCGGAAGCTTCCGCACGTCGCGTTTTGCGCTTCGAGATCGCCGGCTCGCAGGGCCCCGAACTCTTCCCGCAGGGCTTTCGCCTCCCGCCGTCGCGCATCGTCGCTGGCGTCGAGGAAGACGTTCGGCGCGAAGAGCGTCTCCACGCTGTCCGCGTTCCATTCGTTCAGGATGGCGACGAGGTGGTCGCGCGCCTCGACGAGATGCGTCGAAGGGGGCGCCGGCTGCGCGTCGATGACTCCGAGGTCGTCCAGGACGGCAAGAGCCTCGAGTGTCGGCTCCGCCACAGGAGCGTAGGTTCGGTTCGCCAACGCGACCACGCCTGCGCCGCGGTCCGGGAGCCAGCGCATGTAGCAGCCGAACCCCGGAAGGCCGCCGGGATGGCCGACGATCTGTCCGAACCGAAGATCCGCTTCCACGACGAGGCCGAATCCGTACCCGGAAGCGCTGAGACGGCCGGTCTCAGCGTTCGCCTCGACTGTCTTCAGGCGGTGCAGTTGTTGCATCTCGCGGCGCGACGAGCGACGGAGCGGAGCGTCCTCAGGGTCGTCTCGGGCCGGGAAGGCGTCCAGGAAGAAGCTCATCCACCGCGAGACGTCGATCGCCGTGCTCCAGAGGCCAGCCATCGGCGCGAAGTCGCCGTCATCGAGCGGTCGCGACTCGAGAACCGGCTCGTCGCCGCGGAGGTGGTGTCCGACCATAGCGGGGACGGACCGAGCACTCCACGACGTGTCGCGGAGCCCGAGCGGGGCGAGCAAGCTCTCCTCCACGAACCGCTGAGCGGGAACGCCCGTGACGTTCGAAACGGCTCGGCCGAGCATGACCCAGCCGAAGTTCGAGTACTCGTAGGCGACGCCGGGGGCGTATGCGAACGTCGCCCCGCGTGCGAAGAGCGCGTCGACTTCCGATCGGGAGAAGTCGAGACAACGGTCGGCCCACGGATCGTCCGTCGGGAGTCCGCTCGACATCGTAAGCAGGCTTCTCACGGTCACGGCGGGCGAATCGGTCGTAGGCGGGGAGAGGGATTCGAGGTCCGGCACGTATCGATCGATCGGCTCGTCGAGATCGAAGGCGCCAGCGTCACGAAGGATCAACGCAGCAGCCGCGACGAACGATTTCGTCATCGAGCAGAGACGGCTCGGGTCGACCGGCTCGGCGGCGCGACCGGTCGAGACGTCGGCGACGCCCACGGCCCCTGCGAAGGCGAGTCGCCGCTCGAGAACGACGCCGTACGCAATCCCCGGAACGCGATGGCGCCGAGCGACGGAGGCGAAATGGCGGCGAAGCGCTTGCTCCGCTGTCGCCTGCGACCCGGCGGATTCGCCGGCGGCCGGCGTTACGATCTCCGAGGAAGCCGTGCCGGCGCAGGCTGCGTCATGGCGCGTGGACGCTACCACAATGGGGTCCCGAATCCCGCCGGGCAGGCGTCTACGAAATGACGCGCGGCGGCTGTCCCGCCGTCCGCTGACGCCGGCTGCCGCGAGTGCTCCGATCGTCCGTGGACGCCCTTGCCGCGACGCCGATACGATTGCGCGAATGAATGGCCCACTGGCCTGCCGACCCGGGCCGCTGGCGCTCTCTGAGCGTCTTCGTTAACGCCTCGAGTGCGTGGCGCGCGCGAGATCGTCTCGGGTTCGGTGTCTGAACGAGCAAGAGGCAAGCAAGCGGTGACCGACGGTCGCCGAGGGAGGAGAGCGATGCGAGGGTCGCGTCGATTTTGTCCAAGCGTTGGCGGGCTGTTGCTCGGCCTCGCCGTGCTCGTGGCAGGCTGTGGGGGATCGTCGTCCTCGTCCGAGTCGAGTACGCCGAAGCGAGGCGGCAACCTCGTGTTCGCTCGTCCTGCGGACAACATCTCCCTCGACCAGACCGTCGTCGGCGACAACGAGTCGATCTGGACGAACGAGCAGGTCTTCGAGCCTCTGTACATGGTGACGCCGGACGGGAAGGACCTGAAGCCGTGGCTCGCGACGAGCTATGACCGCTCGTCAGACAACACCAAGTTCACTTATCACCTGCGCAAGGGCGTCAAGTTCTCGAACGGAAAGCCAATGACGGCGGCCGACGTGGCCTGGTCGATCAACCGCGCTCGCACGAGCGGCGAAGGGCTGACCTACATCGACGCCCCGATCAAGAGCGTGACCGCGCCCGATCCCTCCACCGTAGTCGTAACGACGAAGCTTCCCTGGGCGCCGACCCCCGCGATCATCTCGTTCTTCGCTAACGCCGTGATCCCGAAGAACTTCGCCGGGATGAGCGAGAAGGATTTCTTCAAGAAGCCGATCGGAACGGGCCCGTTCATGGTCAGCGAGTGGAAGCACGGCGACCACCTCACGCTCGTCCGCAATCCGAACTACTGGCAGAAGGGCAAGCCGTACCTCGAAAGCATCCGCTTCACCAACGTCTCCGACGACAACCAGCGCATCTTGCAGCTGAAGGGCGGCCAGGCGCAGGTCATCCGCTTCCCGCCTTCGTCCTCGATGCCAAGCCTCTCGAAGACTCCCAACCTCGCGGCGAAGGCCTTTCCCTCGACGCGGGTCGACTACCTCCTCATGAACCAGAAGGTGAAGCCGTACGACGACGTGCACGTTCGCCGCGCAATCTCGTATGCGATCGACCGCGACGCGCTCGTGAAAGCGGCCCTCTTCGGCCAGGGCAAGCCCGCCGACTCGTACCTCGCGCCGTCCGAGGCCTTTTACATCTCGCAGCCGGACGCGTACGCGTTCGACCTGGAGAAGGCCAAGCAGGAAATGGCCGCCTCGGCCGTGCCGAACGGCTTCACGACGACGTATCTGACCTCGCCGGGCGACAAGTTCGCCGAGATCATCCAGCAGGAGCTCAAGGAGATCGGGATCACGATGAAGATCAAGAACATCGACGTGAACCAGATCTTCGAGGTGCAGGGGAAGGGCGAGTACGAGATCACGCCCGAGTACTGGACGGAAGACATCCCCGATCCCGACGAGCGCACGGCGTGGTTCTTGAACGAGTCGGCCTCGAACGACTACTTCACCTACCACACGAGCCCGAAGATGAAGGCGCTCGTCGACCAGTCGGAGAAGGTCTTCGACGAGTCGGAGCGTGGCGCCATCTACGAGCAGATCCAGAAGCTGCACGCCGAGGAGATGCCGCAAATTCCGCTCACCTTCTCGCCCTACAACTACGCCTGGTCGGGGAAGGTGCACGGGTTCTACGTGTCGCCGCTCGGCAACTTCCACATGGAAGACGTGTGGCTCGACAAGTAGCCGCGGGCGACGGAGGCGGCTCGGATCGCGCGCGATGAGCCGAGGGCGGTTTGTCGCCCGCCGCCTCCTGCAGGGGGTTCCGACGGTTCTCGGGGTCACGGTTCTCGTCTTCTTCCTGATCCATCTCGTCCCGGGCGACCCCGCGCGGGCGCTTCTCGGGCCGCGCGCGACACCGCGGGCAATCGAGCGCATCCACCACGAGTTCGGGCTCGACCGGCCGCTCTACGCGCAGTACGGGCTCTTCGTGAAGCGCCTCACGCGCGGAGACCTTGGGGAGTCGATCTACCACAACGCGAGCGTTCGGAGCCTGGTCGTCGATCGGCTGCCGGTCACCGGCCTCCTCATCCTCCTCGCGACCCTGCTGACGATCCTGGTCACCGTGCCGCTCGCGACCCTGGCGGCGATCCGGCGCGACGGTCCTGTCGACCACGCGGTTCGGGCGCTGCCCGTGGTCGGGCTCGGGATGCCGTCGTTTTGGATCGGCGTGATGCTGATCCTCGCGCTCGCGCTGACCGTACCGATCTTTCCTGCGGGCGGCTGGGGCGACGGCCTCCTCGAGCACTTGCGCTCGTCGCTGCTTCCCGCTCTCACGATCGCGATCGGCATCACGCCGATCACGATCAGGAGCCTACGAGCGAGCATGATCGCGGTGCTCGACGCCGATTTCGTCGCGACTGCGCGCGCCAAGGGCCTCGCCACCAACCAGGTGATCGCGCGCCACGTACTTCGAAACGCCGCCATCCCAACCATCACCGTGCTCTCGGTGAACATCGGGTTTCTGATCGGCGGCACGGTCGTCATCGAGCAGGTCTTCGCCATCCCGGGACTCGGGCAGCTCATGTTCGACGGCATCGCGAACCGCGACTTCGCGGTCGTTCAGGGCGTCACGCTCGTGTTCGCGATCGCCGTCGTCCTGCTCAATATCGCGACCGACGTCGTCTACTCGCTCGTCGACCCGCGGGTGGCGCTCCGGTGAGCACGGCCGTCGCGGGGGCACGGCGAGGTTGGCTCGGCGCCGGGGCCGCGCGCTGGGGGCGGAAGCGCTCGCTGGCCGCGGGCCTCCTGATCGTGGGCGCGATCGTCGTCCTGGCAGCGGCAGCGCCGCTCTTCACCCGTTACGACCCGACGAAGCAAGACTTCAACAGCATCCTGCTGGGGCCGTCGCGCGAGCACCCCCTCGGCACTGACGACCTCGGGCGCGACATCTGGTCTCGCATCCTCTACGGCGCCCGCATAGACCTCCGGACCGCCTTCCTGGCCGTCCTCTTTCCCTTCGTGATCGGGACGGCGCTCGGGAGCATCGCCGGGTTCTTCGGCGGGGTGGTCGACTCCGTCGTGAGCTGGGCCACCAACGTCGTCTTCGCCTTCCCGTTCTACGTCCTCATGATCGCGATCGTTTTCGCCCTCGGGGCCGGCGCACGCTCGATCTACATAGCGATCACGATCGTCGGCTGGGTGTCGTACGCACGCATCGTGAGAGGGGAGATGCTCGTCGCCAAGGAGCACGAATACGTGCAAGCGGCTCGGATCGCCGGTCTCGGAAGCGGCCGGATCATCGTCCGGCACCTGCTCCCGAACGTGATCCCGCAGGCCGTCGTCTTCGCGATGTCGGACATCGTCCTCGACCTGCTCGCGATCGTGACGCTCGGCTACCTGGGTCTCGGAATCCAGCCTCCGACGCCGGACTGGGGACGCATGATCGCGAGCGGGCAGGAGTTCCTGACCACGAACTGGCAACTCGCGACCTTCCCCGGGCTTGCGATCGTGATCACGGGGATCGGCCTCGCCCTGATCGCCGACGGTCTCGCCGACGTCTTTCGCACCGAATGAGCGAGCCGCTCCTTCGCGTCGAGAACCTCCGGGTCGAGATTCCGACCTCGCGCGGCGTCGTCGTCCCTGCGAACGACGTCTCGTTCGACGTCTTCCCCGGCGAAGCGGTCGGCCTCGTCGGCGAGTCCGGCTGCGGCAAGAGCACGACGCTTCGAGCGCTGCTCGGGCTGCTACGACGGCCGGCCCGCATCGCGGGCGGCCGAATTGTCTTCGACGGTAAAGACCTCGCCGGCGTCGGCGAAGCCGAGCTTCGTCAGGTGCGAGGACGATCGATCTCGATCGTCTTCCAGGAGCCGATGAGTTCCTTGAATCCACTGATGCGCGTGGGCGCTCAGATCGGAGAGGCGCTTCGGGTCGGCCTGGGTCTCAAGGGGGCGGAAGCTCGCAGACAGGCAGTCGACCTCATGCGCCGAGTCGGCATCCCGGACGCGCCCGAGCGCGCCCGCGCCTACCCGCACGAGCTCTCGGGCGGAATGCGCCAGCGGGTGATGATCGCGATTGCGCTCTCCTGCCGCCCGAAGCTAATCCTCTGCGACGAGCCCACGACCGCGCTCGACGTCACGATCCAGGATCAGATCCTCGGCATCCTCGGCGACCTTCAGGCCGAGGAAGGGTTGAGCCTCCTCTACGTTACGCACGACCTGCCCGTCGTCGCGCAACTCTGCTCGCGGGTCGTCGTCATGTACGCGGGCCAGATCCTCGAGAGCGGGCCCGTTGGCGATGTCTTCGCCGACCCGCGCCATCCGTACACGCTCGGTCTGCTCCGCTCCGCGCCCGCCTTCGACGACGTGCGTGAGGATCTCCGCGCGATCGCCGGCATGCCACCCGACCTCGCCTCGGTGCCGAGCGGATGCCCGTTCCATCCACGGTGCGCGTTCGTCCAGGCGGACTGCATCTCAGGGGAGTTCCCGCCGCTTCCGCTATCCGCCGAGCGGGCGACAGCGTGCATCCATTCGTCCTTCTGCACCGAGGCGACCCGGCGCGATCCGGTGCTCCAAGATGCCTGAGCCGTTCCTCCGTATCCGGGGGCTCCAGATGCACTTCGCGGCGCGCGGAGGAGTCCTCCCAGGGCTGCTCACGGCGCCGGGTCACGCGATTCGAGCGGTGGACGGCGTCGACCTCGCCCTCGACCGGGGAGAAGCGCTCGGCCTCGTCGGCGAGTCCGGCTGCGGAAAGTCGACGCTTGCCCGCTGCATCGTCGGGCTCCACGATCCGACGGCCGGCGAGATCGAGTTCGACGGGCGGATCCTGCGAGCGAAGCGCGATCGGGCCACGCGGCGGCGCATCCAGATGGTGTTTCAGGACCCGTACTCGTCGCTGAACCCGCGCCTCTCGGTGCGTCGGATCCTGGCGGAGCTCCTCCGCGTCCACCGCGTCGTTCCGCGCGAGCGCGTCGAGGAGCGCTGTCGGGAGCTCGTCGAGCTCGTCGGGCTTGCACCGTCGGCGCTCGAGGCCTACCCCCGGCAGCTCTCCGGAGGACAGCGCCAACGCGTTTCGATCGCGCGCGCGCTCGCGCTTGAACCGGACGTCCTCGTCGCCGACGAGCCGGTGTCGGCCCTCGACGTCTCGGTCCAGGCGACGATCCTCAACCTGCTCGCCGAGCTGCGTCGCGACCTCGGGCTGACCCTCATCCTGATCACGCACGACATGGCGGTCGTTCGCCACGTCGCTGAGCGAGTCGCCGTCATGTACCTGGGTCGGATCGTCGAGACCGCGGCCACCGAAGTGCTCTTCTCGGACCCGCGCCACCCGTACACGCGCGGACTGATCGATTCCGTTCCCCTCCTCAGACCTGGTCAGAAGCGAAGGAGAACGAGGCTGACGGGCGACCCGCCGAGCGCGGTCGACATCCCAAGCGGCTGCCGGTTCCGAAAGCGGTGCCCGATCGCGCAGCCAAACTGCGCTGACATCGATCCGGACCTCATGGCGATTCGCGATGGCGCTGAACACAGAGCAGCATGCCTCTACGCCGACCGACGCGAGGCCATCGCACCGCTCCCGCGTACGTGATGCCGACTCGTCTCTCGCGGCGCAGGTGAAGCCGAAAGCTCACCGGCGCTCGGAGCGCTGAGCGGGTGCCTCGCGCAAGGGAGCTTGGAATTGCCGTTGGGTCGCTCCCGCCCGCACGGCTGAACGCGATCACGGACGTCGCAGGGGTGGCCGTCGGTCACGCGACCATCCACGAGGGCGAAAACGTACGAACGGGCGTGACCGTGGTGCTCCCCCACGAGAGGTCTCCATGGGCCGAGCCGGTCTTCGCCGGCGTCCACCGGTTGAACGGCAACGGCGAGCTGACGGGGCTCGAGTGGATTCGCGAGTCGGGCATGCTTCACTCCGCGGTCGGGCTGACGAACACCCACTCGGTCGGGGTCGTCCGTGATGCGCTGGTCGCCTGGGAAGTCGAGCAGCGAGGTGGCGCGCGAGGCTTCTGGAGTCTGCCGGTCGTCGGCGAGACGTGGGACGGCGTTCTCAGCGACGTCAACGGCATGCACGTCACTGCCGAGCACGTCCGCAGGGCGCTCGCGTCGGCTTCCGCAGGGCGCGTCCCCGAGGGGGGCGTCGGCGGCGGCACCGGGATGATCTGCCACGGCTTCAAGGGCGGCATCGGCACTGCGTCCCGCGTCGCCGAGGAAGCGGGCGGCGCGATCGTGGGTGTCCTCGTGCAAGCGAATCACGGCAGTCGAGATCAGCTTCGCGTGGTCGGCTACCCCGTCGGCGCCGCTTTGCCGACGACCGAGGTGCCTGCGCCCGCCGCAGTCGACGCCGGCACCGGCTCCATCATCGTCGTCGTCGCGACAGACGCTTCCCTCCTGCCCGGACAGTGCGCTCGCCTGGCGCAGCGAGCCGGCCTCGGCGTCGCGCGCGCCGGCGGGCTCGGCGAGAACTTCAGCGGCGACCTCTTCCTTGCGTTTGCGACGGGGAATCGCGGACTTCCGCCGAACGAAATGCGCGACGACGTCCCGCTCACCGTCGGTGTGCGGATGCTGTCGAACCGCTGGATCACACCGCTATTTCAGGCCGTCGTAGAGGCGACGGAGGAGGCGATCCTGAATGCGCTCCTCGCCGCGGAGACGACCACCGGCTGCGGCGTGACGGCACACGGCCTCGCTCCAGAGGCGCTGCTCGACGCCCTCACCGGGCTCGGCTGGCGCCCCAATGAGGACGACCCACCGTCGACGCGCGAGAGTCGTCGTTGACGCGAGCGGGCGACCGGCTTCTCCTCGAGCCCGTCGAGCTCGACGCCTAGTTTTGCCTCCCCAGCGGGGGGGCGCCAGGTAGAGCAGGCCATCATTCCTCGCTTGCTAGTCGGCGTCATCCCGCCGCTCCTCCCGGAGGTCGAGAAGGTCGCGCTCATCGAGGCCGCACTTCTCCGGTGACGGCTTCGAGGCGCAGCTGACGCCGCTCTTGATCGTCGACGACCTGCTTCGCGACCTCGGCCGGGACGGGAGCGAGGACTAACGCTCCCTCGGTGGCCGCCGCGCCGGGGCGCGACGGAGGAAGTCGCGTCGTTCTGCGAATCGGTCGAGCACACGATGGCGCCGGCCAGCATGTCGGAGCAGGC
>JALZFU010000291.1 GCA_030861385.1 Actinomycetota bacterium | reverse complement strand
CCATGAGGAGCGAGACCTCGCCGAAGTAGTCGCCGGGGCGGAGCATCCCCCGCCTCCCGCGCTCGGCCTGCGACGCGCGCAGGAGGCCGGCGAGGACGACGTAGAAGCGGTCACCGTCGTCGCCCTGACCGACGACGCGCTCGCCGGGGTGGAGCGTTCGCCGCTCCATTCGCTCGCCGAGGAGCGCGAGCGCCTCCCCGGGGAGGCCGGCGAGGAGCTCGATCCGGGCAAGCTCGTGGGCGGTCGCCGACTGGTGCCTCACGGCGCCTCCGGGTCGGGCTCGATCACCTGCTCGGGGTCCTCGTGGCCCGGATACCGGGTCGCCTCTTCCTCCTGGCGGCGTTCGAGGGAAGCGTCCTCTTCCTCGGGCGTCGGATCCGGCTGCTGGGACACGCAGAGATTGTACGGCGAGGCGCCTCGCGGCCCCCGGCAGGGTATGCCGGCAGCCTACCCCTTTCAACGCGAGATAGGCCGATCGGCCTATTGCGGAGCGCGGCCCGATCGCCGATCACGAGTCTACGGTGCGGGAACAGCGGCTTCAGCGAATCGACGAGTGCCTCTCCGAGGAGTGGCTCGACCAGTGGGCCTCGGCTGTCGTCTCCGACGTCGAGGAGTACCTCCGAAAGCACGCCGCCTTCGAGTCCTTCCTCGGCGACGAGGACTAGCCGCGGGGCGAGCCCGCGCCCTTCGAGCTCACGACAGGCCGAGCGCGCGCTCGAGCGAACGCTTCGGGCGAGCGCCGATCGCCGCCGCCGCCGGCTCGCCGTCCCGGAAGAGCACGATCGCGGGGATCGACATGACGCCGTAGCGCTGAGCGAGCTCGGGCTCCTCGTCGACGTTCACCTTGACCAGGTGAAGCTCGTCGGCCCGCTCCTTGGCGATCTCCTCGAGGATCGGCTCGACCATTCGGCAGGGCCCGCACCAGTCGGCCCAGAAGTCGACGATCACGGGCTTTTCGCTCTCGAGGACCTCGTTTGCGAACGTGGCCTCGCTTGTCGCTTGCACCATCTTCCCTCCCGACGTTCCTCCGGCCGGCCGGATACCGGCCCTCGCAGGGAGAAACGACGGACGAGGGTGGAAAAATCCGCGAGAACTAGACTGGCCGAACGGTGTTCGCCCGACTTCCGCGCGATCTCGACCACCCGGCGATCGAGCTCGAGGTCCTTGCTTGGTGGGAGGAGCGGCGGATCTTCGACGAGCTCCGCGAGCGAAACCGCGACGGCACGACGTGGAGCTTCGTCGACGGCCCGGTCACGGCGAACAAGACCCTCGGCGTCCACACCGCGTGGGGTCGCACGCTCAAGGACGTCTTCCAGCGCTACAAGGCGCTTCGCGGCTTCGATCAGCGCTACCAGAACGGCTTCGACTGCCAGGGCCTTTGGATCGAGGTCGGCGTCGAGCGCGAGCTCGGCCTGAACTCGAAGCGCGAGATCGAGGAGTTCGGACTCGCCGAGTTCGCGCGCCGCTGTCGCCAGAAGGTCGCCTGGTCGGCGGCCGAGCTCACCCGCGGTTCGAAGCGGCTCGGGCAGTGGATGGACTGGGGCAACGACTACTTCACCTTCTCGGACACGAACATCGAGTACATCTGGCGCTTCCTGAAGCGCGTCCACGAACGCGGCTGGCTCTACAGCGGCTACCGCTCGACCGAGTGGTGTCCGCGCTGCGGGACGTCGATCTCTCAGCACGAGCTGATCGGCTCGTACGAGGATCGAACCGACCCGTCGCTCTTCGTCCGCCTCCCGCTTCGTGACCGGCCCGGCGAGGCGCTCGCCGTGTGGACGACGACGCCGTGGACCCTCCCCGCGAACGTGGCGGCCGCCGTGCACCCGGAGGCGCAGTACGGGCGCCGCGAGAACGGCGAGTGGGTTGCCGTCGCCCGCTATCCGGAGGACGAGTTCGCCGAGCGGCGGGCGGGCTCGCAGCTCGTCGGCTGGCGCTTCGAGGGCCCGTTCGACCACCTTCCGGCCGTCGCCGCGATCGAGCACCGCGTGATCCCGTGGGAGGAGGTGTCGATGGAGGAGGGGACCGGGATCGTCCACATCGCCCCCGGCGCCGGCGCCGAGGACTTCGAGCTCTCCCGGGTGCACGAGCTCCCGATTCTCTCCCCGGTGGACGAGTCGGGTCGCTTCTACCCGGACTACGGCTGGCTCCACGGCCTCTCGACGACCGAGTCGGCCGAGCAGATCGCGGCCGACCTCGCGGATCGCGGGCGGCTGATCGACGCGGGCACGATCCGGCACCGCTACCCCTTCTGCTGGCGCTGCCATACGCCGCTCATCTTCCGCCTCGCGGACGATTGGTTCATCGCGGTCGACGAGATTCGCCCGCAGCTCCTCGCCGCCAACTCGGCCGTCGAATGGACGCCCGCCTACTTCGGGAAGCGAATGGACGACTGGCTCCGGAACATGGGGGACTGGAACATCTCGCGCCGCCGCTACTTCGGCCTCCCGCTCCCCTTCTACCCCTGCCCTTGCGGTCACCTGACCGTCGTCGGCTCGAAGGCGGAGCTCGGCGAGCGCGCGACGGCGGGGATGGATGAGCTCGAGGAGCTCCACCGGCCGTGGGTGGATGCCGTCACCATCCGCTGCAAACCGTGCGGGCGCGAGGACGTGCGCCGGATCGACGAGATCGGGGACGTCTGGCTCGACGCAGGGATCGTCCCCTTCTCGACGCTCGGGTGGGAGAACCCCGAGCGCGTCCCGGGCGGCTACGCGACGGGCGCCTCGGCCGGTCTCTCCGGCGCCGACCTTCCCGACCACGCCTACTGGGAGACGTGGTTTCCGGCCGACTGGGTCTCCGAGATGCGCGAGCAGATCCGCCTCTGGTTCTACTCGCAGCTCTTCATGTCGGTCGCGCTCGTGGGAACGGCTCCCTTCCGCAGGGTTCTCGGCTACGAGAAGATGCTCGACGAACGCGGTCGCGAGATGCACGGGTCGTGGGGGAACCTGATCCCGGCCGAGGAGG
>JALZFU010000289.1 GCA_030861385.1 Actinomycetota bacterium | reverse complement strand
GGTCACGCTGTCGTGCACCGCTTCCACGAGCATTGAAGCGAGGAGCGACGTAGTCAGGCCCCGAAAGCGCACCCCGTCTAGCGTGACGTTCACGAGCCGGCGGACTGCTGCCTTCGAGGGAGGCTGCTCGCTGCTCCGAGTGCGTGGAGGCAGTAGTTCGCGAGCTCGCCGGGTGGGACGTCGTCCGGAGGTCGCCCACCTCTGCGCCCTCGGCCAGCAGGGTCTCGGATCATGGGCGCAAGCTGCACCCTGCGCTCGGGGACCTGGTTGTCGCGATGCAGGAACGTCGCCTGCCGCTCCTGCTCGAGCTCGCCTCCTGGACCTGATCTCGAGTGCCAGGGAACAGGACGGAGAAGGGCCGGTGCTCGGGCTTGTCGGATGAAGCGCCGAAATAGCGACGGGCGGCGTAGCGTTCCGCACTTGGACGTCGAGGTCGCCGCGCGCCGCCACCCGTGCTCTCGACCCGGAGGTTTGCATCTTCGCGAGCAGTACGCGGTCGTCCTGGCCGATCTTCTTCGGCAGGCAGACGCGCCGTGAGCACGATCGCGGCGGTCGACGTCTACGCGTACCGGCTGACGTACGTCCACGGGACGTACGTGATGTCGAGCGGACGGGAGATCGACGTCCTCGAGAGCGTCGTCGTCCGGGTGACGACGGACGAGGGAGCGGCCGGGTTCGGGGAGGTCTGTCCGCTCGGGCCCGCCTACCTCCCCGCGCATGCGGAGGGGGCCAAGGCGGCCCTCCGTGAGCTCGCCCCGTCGGTGCTCGGCCTCGAGGTGGGCGATCTCGGCCGCATCGGCGATGCCCTGGACGACGCGCTCCGCGGCCACGCGTATGCGAAGAGCGCGATCGACGTCGCCTGCCTGGACGCGCTCGGGCGTCTCGTGCGACGGCCCGTCGCGACCCTCCTCGGCGGGAGGCGAACCGACCGCTTTCCGCTCTACGTGGCCGTTCCGCTCGGCTCGCCCGAGGAGATGGCGGCGTTCGTTGGTGAGCGGCGCGCCGAGGGGATCCACCGCTTCCAGCTGAAGGCCGGCGCCGATCCCTACGAGGACGCCGAGCGCGCCCGTGCGGCGGTGGCCGCGACCGGGCCGAGAGACGTGATCGTCGTCGATGCGAACGGCGGGTGGCCGTTGCAGGACGCGGTGGTGGCCGCCCGCCTCCTCGAGCCGCTCGAGCGCGTCTTCCTCGAGCAGCCGTGCGCGACGCTCGAGGAGTGCCTCGTCGTGCGCGAGCGAACGACGCTCCCCATGGTGCTGGACGAGGTGATCGACGACGTTCCCTCGCTCCTTCGCGCGTACGAGGCGAGATCGTTCGAGGCCTTCAACCTCAAGATCAGCAAGGTCGGCGGGCTGACACGCGCGCGGCTCCTACGCGACCTCGCTCACGCGCTCGGCCTTCGCGTCACGATCGAGGACACGTGGGGCGGCGACGTGACGACCGCGGCGGTGTCGCACCTGGCTGCCAGCACCGCCGAACGCACGCTCTTCACCGTCTCCTTCATGAACGACTGGACTCGCGAGCACGTCGCCGGCTACCAGCCGAGGTCCGAGAACGGGTTCGGATCCGCCCCGAAGGGCGACGGGCTCGGGATCGAGGTCGATCGCGCGAAGCTGGGCGAGCCGCTGTTTTCGCTTCCGTGAGGTGGAGGCACGCGCTGAGGCGCCGGATCCGCTCCGTCCGGGCAGCTCGGACGTGCCGCGAGCGAAAGGGCCGGCGCCGTGGCGCCGACGGTCACGCGGGGCGAATGCCCGCTCGCGTGACGACGACGTTCCCGGTGTCGGCGGGCAACGTCGCCGCCTTCCCGTTCAGTTTGGCCTCCAAGTTCCAAGGCGCGCCCATTCGAACCCAGAGACGCTTGCCAGCGAAGCGAAGGGATCTCCCCTCCACGAGCAAGCCCTCGTAGAGGCCTCGTCCCTCTCCCGACCCTGCTCGGACGGACAGCCAGCACTCGCCCCGCGCCGCGGTGAGGACTAGGTGGGCCTTTGCCCGTTTCCTCTCGTGCTTCGGCTGGGCCGCGGGGGCGGCGGTCGTCGTCGTGGTAGCGGTAGGCGGGCCAGGAGAGGATGGCGGCGCTCCTCCTTCGTTCACGGTGCTCCCGAATCGCCAGGCGAGGACGCCCGCGGCGACGAAGGCGGCACCCGCGCCAAGACGAGCGGCTGCGCGCAGCCTGGGGCGGGGGAGGCGTATGCCCCGGTCGGTCGGCGGAGGAGGAGGTCCGGGTTCGCTCGACTCCAAGCGGGAGCTGAGCTCTGTGACGTAGAGCGCGCCGTCTAGCCCGAGGAAGTCGGCGTACGTGCGGAGGAACGCCTTCGCGTACGCCTCCGCCGGAAGCTGGTCGAACCGCTCCTCCTCGAGTGCCGCGAGGTACCTCGCGCGGATGCGGGTCGCGCGCTCGGCGTCGTCCAACTCGAGCCCTTGGCGTGTCCGCGACTCGCGGAGCGTGCTGCCGATCTGGAACATCCAAACTTGCCCGTGAGCTCGCCCGACCATAGCGCCTCTCGCATCCCGCGAACGCGCCGAGAGCGCGGCGCGTAGCCTGCTTCCGATGGATCCCCTTCGTCTGGCCTGGGCGACGCTGGCCTTGTTCGCCGCCGGGATCGGCGCCATCCCGCGCGACGCTCACGCCGAACGGCCCGTTCCCCAGCCCGTGGAGCGCGCGATCGTCGCTCGCTTCCCGCACGTGCACCGCTTCTACTTCCCGCGGTCGCTTCCACCCGGGTACCGCTACAGCCACTGGGAACGCGCCGAGCTCGAGAGGAGCGAGGGGAAGCGGTCGCTCGGCGTCTTCAGCGTCTACTTCACCGCACCCGGACGCACGTGGATCGAGGCGGTACGCGACGACGGTCGCTGGGCGCGTTGGGAGCAGGTTCGGCTCCTCGCGCCGTGCCGGACGGTGTACGGAGGCGGCAGGCATGCGACGATTGCCGGCAGGCGCGTCTTCTACCTCGCCGGCCGCGGCAAGCAAACGGCCGTTTTTTGCGAGCGAGGCTACGGCGTTGAGCTGACGCTCAACCACCGTCGGCTTCGCCCGCTTTCGCTGATGCGCCTCGTCACTCGACCGC
>JALZFU010000283.1 GCA_030861385.1 Actinomycetota bacterium | reverse complement strand
AGCGTATGTCACGCCGCGCCAGACGAGGACAGCCGTGCAGGAACCCTCGCTCGCGCGTTCACCGGTGCCGCAACCGGCGGCAACGACCACGAACGTGACGGCGAACCAGGCGCGAGTCGACCTCACACGTGCTTAGACGTGCAGACGACCTCCGAGTTCCCCGCCCGATGCTGATGGGCTGCTAAGGAAGCCGGTGGAGACCGTTTCCTGCTCCGAGAGCGACAGCAGCCCGAAACGCCGCACGAGTAAAGTCGGGCTCACCGACCACCCGCGCTGGTGGACGAGACGCAACGCGCGCACGGCACGAAGCTCGACTTCGAGACTCATATCTCCTTCTGGTAGTGCGGGTACGCCCACCACGCCTCGCGCGGGAGGGTGTAGTCGGGACAACCGAGCGTCGCGTGGTACTTGCCCGTCCGCACGTCCGCGAAGAACTTCACCGGACGCGGTTCAAGCATCAGCGCCATGCCGTGCTATCCCCGGCTTGCATGGAGCAAAACGCCCACAGCGGGCATCACGGGAACAGGCCGGCTACTGCCGGGAGCGTTTCGCTAATCCCTCCTAGCAGCGAAGCTCGCCGGCGAGGGCGCCGGGAGCGGGAGGAGGTAGGTCGTCTCCGAGCGCCGGTTGCGAGTCGACCTCGATCGGCCTAAGCGCCCGGATCACTTCGAGCAACGACCGCTCGTCTTCTGCGAAGATCGTGATCGCTGTCGTTCCGGCGACGAGCTCGGCGTGGCCGAGGTCGTAGAAGAAGACCTCGACTCCCCGGATCCGCATCCGCCTCTGGGGTGGGAGGTCGGTATCGGCCGGGACGCTGACGCAGGCGTGGGAGAGCTGCAGCTGAACGTTGCCGTAGTAGAGGTCGACCCTCGCCCCGCGCCCGCGCGGCCCCGACGAGGGGATTCGCGAGATCGAGCTCAAGAAGAACTCGCGGAAGCGGGGGCCGAGCCAGTAGAGGCGAAACGCCCGGAAGTCGCGGGCCCCGCGCAGGCTCATGTTCCCCGCGAGCGGGAACGGCTGCGGCTCGGGCTCGCGCTTGCAGCGAAGGTGCGCGTCGCTTCGCGGGTCGCCCGGTCGCCAGACCGGGCTCGTGTACCAGGCATCGAGCCCGGGGGCGAAGGCGATCCGGCGTGGGCATGTTCCGTCGGCGCGGGCCGTCAAGACAACGGTTCCCTCCGCGTTGTCGACCACTTCGCCGCGTCCGTACGCGATAAGGCGGCCGTCGGGCGACCAGGAAGGAGTCGCTTCGTTTCGATCCGCCGTTTTGGTCAGCCTCCTCGTCTCGCCGCGTTCGACCTCCATCACGTAGAGCTCGTTCGCATAGCTCACGAAGTCGCCGTATGCGAGCTCGCCGTTCTCGTCCCGGTCCGTCACGTAGGCGATCCGGCGCCCGTCGGGCGAGAAGGCGGCGTCACTCGCCCGCTCGACGAGCTTTCGCGTGTCCAGGCTTCGCATCTCGACGAGGTAGATCGCGGCGGTGTTCGCGACCCTGCCCTCCTCGTCGACCTCGAACCCCTCCTGCCGGGTGATCGCGAGCTGGGAGCCGTCGGGCGAGAAGGAGCTGGGGACGTCCGCCCGTCCCCGCTCGGGCGCGAGCAATCGTCGCTTGCGGCTCCCATCCACCGCGATCGACCAGAGCGTCGCCGTCGGCGGGAAACGACGGCCACGCGCGAACTCGGCGAAGACGATCGTCCGCCCGTCCGGGGACCAGACGGGCGCCGCCGCTCGACCGCTCTCGGTCAGTCGACGCGGCTCCAGGCCGGCATCGTCGACGACGAAGATGTCGGTCTTCTCGTCGTCTTCGAAGCTCGGCCGTCCCAGCGAGCCCGCAAAGGCGAACCGGCGACCGTCGGGCGACCACGTCCCGCCGCCCACGACCGAGAAGTGCGACCCAGAGACGAGCTGGCGGACGACTCTCCCGTTAGCGGTGAGGAGGACGATGTCGTCGCGAGGCGGATTGCCCACGACCGAACGGGTCACCGCGAGCAGGAGCTCGTCCTGCGGCTCCGCGGGACTCTCGGCCTCTCGCGCACCTTGTGACCCGCACGCCGAGACGGCGACGAGCACGGCGGCCAAGCCGATCGCATGCCGGATCAATGGTGAAATCGTATGGCGAACTCGAGGACAAATCGACGGGCGGCGGCTGCAGCGAGCTCGCCTCCTTGCCGGCGGCCGCGGGGCGAATCAGGATCTCACCTGAAACGGGACACGCCGCCTAACCCGTGTGCAAACGCCACCAGCCCTTCCCGGTCGAGCTGGCGCGCGAACGTGTTGATCGCCCGCTCTTGGTGAAGCGTCGGCGGCATTGCCGAGCTTCGGGTCGCTGTGTCGCCCGACTTTGCAGGTACGCTGGGCGATGAGCCTCCGGGCTCTCTGTATGCGCGTCCGCTGATCGCACCCCGCTCGTTTTTCCGCGACTCAGGAGGACGCATGCCTGCAGACGGCGGCACG
>JALZFU010000259.1 GCA_030861385.1 Actinomycetota bacterium | reverse complement strand
GTCCGAGAGCGAGCTCGCGGCGCGAGCGCGAGAGCCCGCGACGCGCCTCGTCGAGAGCGCCCCGCCCGACGGGAGCGGGCTGAAGCGCCGCGAAGAGCGCGTCGTCGAACGGGAGGAATCGCTGCGCGAGCGCAC
The DNA here is from genome assembly GCA_030861385.1 of Actinomycetota bacterium. Taxonomy (GTDB): domain Bacteria; phylum Actinomycetota; class Thermoleophilia; order Gaiellales; family Gaiellaceae; genus JALZFU01. Next base: position 3,376 of record JALZFU010000259.1, on the reverse strand, counting down.
GAGGCGGATCGACGAGCGCGAGGCCGAGCTCGAGCTCGACCGCGTCACGCTCGAGACCGACGCCGACCTGCGCGAGCAGAGGCTCGATGCGCGAGAGCAGGCTCTCGACGAGCTCGAGCGCCGCCTCGGCGAGAAGGAGGCCGCGCTCGCGACGTACGTCGGCCAGGTGCAGGGCGAGCTTCGCCGCCGCGAGCTTCAGGCCTGGGGCGCGAAGTAACCCGCTCGCGCGGGTCGGGGCGGGAGCGCGCCCTCGAGGAACGCCGTCCCGTTACTCTGGGCGCTCACCGAAGAGCCAGCCGTCGGGCGAGGCGTCCTCGCGCTCGGCGACCCAACGGCGCAGGACGACGCCAAGCGCGATGAGGGGCGCGCCCGGGAACGTCATGAGGAGGACGAGCGTCAGCCAGAGACTCGAGCCCGTCCCCGACGCCGCGAGCCCGAGCAGGACCGGCACGACCCCCAGGGAGAGTGCCCACCAGCGACCGAGCACGTAGCCGGCCGCGACCTGTACCGCCCCGGCGCCGAGGAGAAGCACGAAGACGAGGACGGCGGGCAGCTCGGCGTCGGCGTTCGCGAAGCCGTACACCCAGAGCGCCATGAGGACGATGTACGCGGTGGGAGCCCTGCGGGTGTCGATCGTGGTCACGCGCCTTCGCAACTGTCGCGGCGCGCCGCCCCGCCTTCGTCTCCTTGACCCGAACCATGCACCGCCCTCGGGCGCGCCGCCATCCCTCACGTCGGTGACCCTCCACCGCTACTGACGATCGCGGGCCGGCGACTCGGGCTCGTCGACGTCGGGCGCCTCCCCGCCGAGATCGCCGCCGGGAAGCACCGTTTCCGCTTCTCGCCGCGCCGCCTGCCGGCACCCTAACGCCTTCGGAAGCACCTTTCGGCCTGCGAGCCCGAGCCCCGCCTCGCGCCGGGTTAGGGGCCCGCAGCTCGCCGCATCACCGCGGGCCCCGTATGAGAATCCTCCCCACCGCTCGCGGTCGTCAACGCGTCCTCATAGTTCCTTCACAACCACTTACCCTCGCCGCAACGGGAGCCGTGCCGCGCTCCTTCGATCCGGAAAAGGCGCTCCGATCTGGAATAGTTAGGCGCGGCGCGCGCCGGACAAACCCCTATCCCGAGGACGTTTGGCCGCAACCTCGTGGAGTCGGGCGCGCGCCCACCCATTGATAGGTCGCACGGCGCAGCCCCATTCTTGTGCTGCGGTACGGAAGTCCGGGCTACGCGGCCGGTAATGACAGGGCCGGAGTCACCCCCCCGGCCCTGTCCGGCGCGGCCAGCCCCGCTAGCGCAACCCGCGCGGCGAACGCGTATGCGAGGAGAACGGCCGCGAACGTCGGCACGGCCACCGAGTACTGGCACGAGCATACGACATTTGTCATCGTCATGCCCTTTCCATTTCTGCGCCACGCCTCGCCGACGAACGGGGCTGCCGCCGGCGACGCGCCGATTGCGCTCATGGCCCGCACCGGCCACCGCTCGATCCGGACGACGCAGACGTACCTTCACTTGCCGGCGTCGTCTTCCGGGACGAGGCCGAAACCTTGAGCGGCGGGCTACTCGGTGTCGAACTCGGGGAAGATTCCGGCGCTCGACAGGAGGATCCGCGTCGGTAGCCGTTCCGCGTTGGCGTAGGGCGCCAGCGCGAGACGGGGCGACTGGACAATCCGTTTCACGGCAGGAGGAACGGTCGGTGTGTCGGCGAGCACCACGCGCGTACGCGCCGCCCCTCCCCTTTCCGTGTCTTCTGACTCGACGATCCACACGCGAGAAACGTCCTCGCTCGGATCTGGGCTCACCTCGCGAACGCGAACGACCTGCCACCGCATTTACGTCGTCCGTTCGAGACCGGTACCAAAGATCGGTACCAAAAGGCCGCAAACCCGCATCACGCCCAGCTTCTTCTCAGAAGAGCTGGTTCTCGCCGTGGAAGATCTCGGACACCGACTCGCCGGCGAAGACGTTGTGGACGGTGTCGGCCAGAAGCCCCGACACGGTCAGGACCTTGATCTTGTCCGGCGTCCGCAACGGGTCGTGAGCGACGGTGTCCGTGACGGTGATCTCGACGAGCTCGCTCGCGACGAGCCGCTCGAGCGCGCGCGGCGGGAAGAGGCCGTGCGTCGCGCAGGCGTAGACGTCGGACGCGCCCGAGTCGAGGAGCGCGCGGGTCGCGGCGGTCAAGGTGCTGCCCGTGACGATGAGGTCGTCGGCGAGGATCGCTACCTTCCCGCGCACCCGCTCGCGCCCGATGACCTCCGCGACCTCCGCCACGTCGTGGTCCGGCCGCGTCTTCGACATGTACGCGACGTCCGCCTCGAGGAACTGCGCGAAACGTGTCGTCATCTTGCCGCGGCCGGGATCGGGAGCTACCGCGACCACGCGGTCGCCGAAGAGCCCCTTGTCGCGGTAGTACTGCGCAAAGAGCGGGAGCGCGGTCATGTGGTCGACAGGAATCGAGAAGAAGCCCTGGATCTGGCCGGCGTGGAGATCCATGGTGAGGACGCGGTCGACGCCGGCCTTCTCGAGGCACGCCGCCACAAGCTTGGCCGTGATCGGCTCCCGCGGCGCCGACTTCTTGTCCTGCCGCGAGTACGGATACCAGGGCATGACGGCGGTAATTCGGTTCGCGGATGCGAGCCGCGCCGCGTCGATCATGATCAGGAGCTCGACGAGGTGGTCGTTCGTCGCGGGCCCGGCGCACGACTGGACGAGGAAAACGTCCGCGCCTCGGATCGACTCGCCGAAGCGGCAGTAGACCTCGCCGTTCGCGAACGTCTTCAGGTGGACGTCGCCGAGCTCGATGTTGAGCTTGTCGGCGATGCGGCCGGCGAGGTCGACATTCGACCGTCCGGAGAAGAGCATGAGCTTGCCCTCCGGACCGCGCTGGAGCCAGTGACCGCGCTCGAGCGCGGGCTGCACCGCCTCCACCGTCTCGAGGCCGGGAAGCGTCGCGAGCTCAGTCGTCGTCGCCCCGCTTTCGACGGACATAGTCCTCCTTAGTTACCTGCCTCGCCCGCGCGATCGCAAGGGCGCCGCCTGGAACGTCGTCCGTTATGTACGAGCCGCCACCGATCCACGCCCCGTCTCCAATCGAGAGTGGTGCCTCGAACCCATTGTGGATCCCGGTCCTGACGTTGCTCCCGATCGTCGTCCGCCCCTTTGGCCGGCCCAGCTGGTGGGGGAAGTTGGCGGTGATCGCCCCGGCGCCGATGTTCGTGTCCTCGCCGATCTCCGCGTCGCCGATGTACGACAGGTGCGGCACCTTGCTCCGTTCCCCGATGCGCGAGTTCTTCACCTCGACGAACGTGCCGACCTTGGCGCCGGCGGCGACCACCGTTCCGGGACGGAGGTAGGCGAACGGCCCGACCGG
>JALZFU010000241.1 GCA_030861385.1 Actinomycetota bacterium | reverse complement strand
CGCGTCCGCGCGGCGAGCGGCCGCGCGAAGCGGGCGGCAAGCGTCGAGAGCCGATAGCCGAGCGGGCGCGACCAGGCAAGCGACCAGAGCATGAAGGCCAGGCGCTCGCGACGCGACGCGATGCGGGTCTCGACGCGATCGCGCCGCAGCTCGAGGAGGAGCTCGTGCAACGGGATCTTCACGGGGCACGCAGCCGTACAGGCGCCGCAGAGCGACGATGCATGGGGGTGGTCGGGCGCGTGCTCGAGACCGGCGAGGAGCGGCGCGAGAACGGCTCCCATCGGCCCCGAGTAGACGGGTCCGTACGCGGCCCCGCCCGCCTTCCGGTAGACCGGACAGACGTTGATACAGGCGCCGCAGCGGAAGCAGTTCAGCATCTCCCGGTAGCGGCCCCCGAGGAGATCCGTCCGTCCGTTGTCTACGAGCACAACGTGCATCTCTTCCGGACCGTCCTTCTCTCCGGCGCGGCGCGGGCCGGTAACGAGCGTCGTGTAGGTCGTCAACTTCTGACCCGTCGCGCTCCGCGCGAGGAGCTTGAGGAGGACCACGAGCTCGGCGAGCGTCGGGACGATGCGTTCGATCCCCATGACGACCACGTGGACTCGCGGGAGCGCCGTCACGAGGCGGCCGTTCCCCTCGTTCGTCGCAAGGCAGATCGAACCGGTCTCGGCTACTCCGAAGTTCGCTCCCGTGATCCCCACGTCGGCCGCGAAGAAGGCCTCGCGCAGCCGGTGGCGCGCGGTCCGCGTCAGGTCCCCGAGCTCGGCGGAGACGCGGTCGCCTTCGCGCGAGAAGAGCTCGGCTACTTGCACGGCCGTCTTCTCGATCGCCGGCGCGACGATGTGCGCCGGCGGCTCGCCCGCGAGCTGGAGGATGTGCTCTCCGAGGTCGGTCTCGACGACGGAGATGCCGGCGGTCTCGAGCGCGCCGTTCAAGCCGATCTCCTCCGTCGTCATCGACTTCGCCTTCGCGGCTCGCCTGGCACCCGCGCGTCGGCAGACCTCGACGACCGTCGCTCGCGCCTGCGCCGCCGTCGCGCAACGGTGGACGACGGCGCCGCGCCCCTCGGCCGCCTCTCGGAAGTCCTCCAGGTGTCGTTCGAGGTCGTCCATCGTCCGCGTCCGGATCTCACGGGCGCGCTCCCGGAGGGCGGCGACGTCCCCGAGGGCGGCCCATGCGTCGACGCGGTGGCGATAGAGGCGCGCCGTCGCCTCGTCGAGCATCCCCTGCGCGTTTGGATCGGAGAGCTTCGCGACCGCCTCGGCGCGGAAGCGCCCGGGCGGCTGCGCGAGGCGAGACGTCACGCGGACGCGTGCTGTGCGCCCGTGGCCCTGCGTTCGGCGGCGACGCCGAGGAACCCGCGGATGAGCGCTCGTCCGAGCACGTTCCACGTGTCGATCTCGCGCTCGAGCTGGGCGAGCTCACGCGTCGGGTCGAGGCCGAGAGCGAGGGCGTCAGGGTCGGTGCGGTAGTGCGAGATCCACGTCGCGACGATCTCGTGCGTCACCTCGGCGTGGAACTGGATCCCCCAGGCGGTCCCGTCGAGCCGGAAGGCCTGGAGGCAGACCGGCGAGGCGGCGAGCGGCATCCCGCCCGGCGGCAGCGAGAACTGGTAGCTGTGCCACTGGAACGCGAGGAAGCGGTCCGGAAAGTGAGCGAGAAGGGGGTCGTCATGGCCCTCCGCAAGCCGGTCGACCTCGCACCAGCCGATCTCGGGGCGCGTGGCGCGCTTCACCTCGGCGCCTGCGATGGATGCGACGAGTTGGCTCCCGAGACAGACGCCGAGGAGCGGGACGCCGAGCTCGAGGATCCGTTCGAGGAAGCGCTCCTCCTCGTGAATCCACGGGTGGCCGTCAACCTCGTGGACGTTCATGGAGCCGCCGAACACCATCGCGGCGTCGTAGCTCTCCGCGGGCCCGAGAGGCGGCCGAGCGAGCGTGAAGCTCCGCTCCTCCAGCTCGTGACCGGCCGCACGGATCGCCTCGCCGAAGACCCCCGAACGCGCCTCGCGGCCGTGCACCAAGGAAAGGACGCGCACCGCGCTCAGCTTAGTCGGCGGTTGCGCGCGCGCGGAGCGCGGCCTGAAGCTCGCGCGCGCCCGGGCCGGGAACGCCCGCGCCGAGACGAGCGCCGTCGAGCTCTACGACGGGCATCACTTCGCGAACCGAGGACGAGGTGAACGCCTCTTCGGACTCGGCCAGGTGCGCGAGGGGAAATGCGCCCTCGTGCACCTCGTAGCCGAGCTCGCCGGCGGCTTCGAGGAGCGTCGCTCGCGTGACGCCGGCGAGGATGCCGAGCTCGAGCGCGGGCGTGTAGAGGAGGCGCTCGCGCCGCCACCAGACGTTCGTCACGGGCCCCTCGAGCACGATGTCGCCGCTCGCGAGGAAGACGGCGTCGTCGGCTCCCCGGCGGCGCGCCTCCGCCTCGGCGGCCATGTTGACCGCGTAGCTCGTCGACTTGACGCCTCCGAGAAGCCAGGGGGCGAACGCCCGCCGGTCGGCCTCGAGACCGACCGGCAGTGAGATCAGCCGGATGCCTCTCGCCCGCCGTTCTTCGAGCTCGGGCGGGATCGCGGAGACGAGCGCGAGTGCGCTGGGTTCGCCCGAGCCCTCACGGCCCGCGGTCCAGTAGATCCGCAGCACGGCGTCAGGGGAAGCAGCCTCCGCGAGGGCGGCGTGTACGAGCTCGCGACACTCCCCGTGGTCGACCGCCGGAAGCCCGATTCGCGTCGCCGAGCCGGCAAGCCGCGCCAGGTGCTCGTCCAGCTTGAACGGCCGTCCATGGTAGACCCGCGTCGTCTCGAACGCGGCGCGGCCGCGGAGAATGGCCTCGTCGTCGGCGTGCAGCACGGGCTCGTCCGCCGGGACGACGCCTCTCCCGCGAACGGCGAGCGCGAGAAGCGTCACGCCGGAGTGGGCGAACGGGCGGGGATGCGCGACGCGAGCACGGCGAGAACGGGGCCGGCCGCGCCGCGTCCCTCGTAGGACGAGACGGGCGACCCGATGGCCGGCTCCGCGAAGAAACGCGATCTCCGCGCGACAACCCCGAGGGACTCGTCGGGCTCCCACGGCACGAGCACGGCCGTACGCTAGACCCTCGCCGGCTCGTAGCGCGTCCGGGCGGCGACGGGCGTCCGCGCTTCCGGATCGGTCGAGAACGTCGCCGCGTCCCCTCCCGCGGATCGGCGCGCGCGCTTCGGGGAATCCGGCCCGCTTCCTAGAATCGGGCGCGTGGATGCGCGGCCGATCGGGATCTTCGACTCGGGCGCGGGCGGCCTCACCGTCCTCCACGAGTGCCTCGTCACGATGCCGAACGAGGATTTCCTCTACCTCGGCGACGGCGCGCGCTGCCCGTATGGACCACGAGCTGCGGAGGAGATTCGCCGGTTCGCGGTCGAGATCGGGTCGTACCTGGAGCGCGAAGGCGTGAAGCTCATCGTCGCGGCCTGCAACGCCGCCACGGCGGCGGCGCTTCCGCTGCTCCAGGCGCGGCTCGGAGTTCCCGTCGTCGGTGTCCTCACTCCCGAGGCTCACGCCGCCGTGCAAGCGACGCGAAACCGTCGAGTGGGCGTCCTCGCGACGGAGGCGACGGTGCGGAGCGCGCGGTACGCCGAGCTGATTCGGACGCTCGACGCCGGCGTCGCGGTCGTCTCGGTCGCGTGCCCGAGGCTCGTCCCCCTGATCGAGTCGGCGGCGCCGAACGGCGAGCTCGCCGCCGCCGTCCGCGAGTACGCGACCCCGCTCAGGCAGACCGAGGTCGATACCGTGATCCTCGGCTGCACGCACTACCCGCTCGTCCGGCCCGTGTTCGAGCGAGTGTTCGGGCGCGGCACGACGCTCGTCTTCTCCGCCGACGAGACCGCTCGCGAGGTCGCCGAGACCCTCGAGCGCAAGGGGATTCGAAACGACCCGGCGCGCGAGGGGGGATCGACGTTCATGACGACCGGGTCGCCGGAGGAGTTCCGCCAGCTCGGCGAGCGCTTCCTGCAGCTTCCGATCGGCTCGGTCGAGCGCGTCTCCGTGCGCGAGCTCGAGCGGCGGGCGGCGTGACGCGCCGGGGGCGCAGAGCGGACGAGCTTCGACCGGTCGAGATCGTGCCCGGCTTCGTCGAGCAGGCGCACGGGTCGGCGCTCATCTCGCTCGGCCGCACCCGCGTCCTCTGCACGGCGACCGTCGAGGAGGGCGTCCCGCGGTGGCTCGAAGGTCGCGGTCAGGGCTGGCTGACGGCCGAGTACGGGATGCTCCCGGCCTCGGGTGGAACGCGGATCCGCCGCGAGGCGAGCGAGGGGCGTCAGAAGGGGCGGACGGTCGAGATCCAGCGTCTCATCGGGCGCTCGCTCCGCGGCGCGTACGAGCTTTCGCGAGTCGGCGAGCGGACGATCTGGCTCGACTGCGACGTGATCCAGGCGGACGGCGGGACGCGAACGGCGGCTGTCAGCGGCTCGTGGGTCGCGCTCGTCCTCGCTGCGCGAGCTCGCGGGCTTCCAGAGCCCGACGAGCAAGTCGCGGCCGTCTCGCTCGGGATCGTCGAGGGCGAGGCGCTCCTCGACCTGGACTACGAGGAGGACTCGGCCGCCGACGTCGACATGAACGTGGTGATGACCCGGGACGGTCGCCTGCTCGACATCCAGGCGACCGCCGAGGGAACGCCCCTTCGCCAGGAGGCGCTCGTCGAGCTCGTCCGCCTTGCCGTCCGCGGGATCGAGCGGATCGGGAAGGCGCAGCGAGATGCGGTCGACGGTTCCTGACCTCGGCCTCGCCGAGCTGGCGCTTCGGCTCACGGTCGCCGCCTTGCTGACGGGGCTGATCGGGCTCGAACGCGAGCTTCGGGAGCGGGCCGCCGGGCTTCGGACGCACATGCTCGTCGGGATCGGCTCCGCGCTCTTCACGGTCGTCTCCGCTTACGCGTGGTCCGACTTCGTCTTCAGTCGGCAGGGCGGGACCGTGCTCGACCCCACGCGCGTCGCAGCCCATATCGTCACGGGGATCGGGTTCCTCGGCGCCGGCTCGATCATCCGCCATGGCCTCGCGATTCGCGGCCTCACGACGGCGGCCGGCCTCTGGGTCGTCGCCGCGATCGGCATGGCGGCGGGAGCGGGCTACTACTCGGCCGCGCTCGTCGCCACGGGGATCGTCCTCATCGGCCTCGGCCCCGT
>JALZFU010000234.1 GCA_030861385.1 Actinomycetota bacterium | reverse complement strand
AAACCCGGGTTTACAGGGTGGCGACTCCGTACGACGGAACGCTCCGGGTCTCGGTTCGCGCCACGTCTGGTCTCCGCGCACGCGTTCAGCTCCGAACGGGCGCGGGGACGCGGGTCGCCCGGACGGTCGTAGCGGGGACGACGAGGACGCTGGCGACGACGGTGTGCGGCGCGCGCAGGTACCGCATCGGCGTGACGCGGCTCGCCGGCAGCGGGAGCTATCGCCTCCGCGTCTCGCGCCCGTAACGACCCGCGAGGTGGACGGACGGAGGTCCGCTTCCCCGAGAGCGATCGGGCCGCTCCCCGACGATCGATCGCGGCGGTCGCGCTCGCCCCTATTTCACCTCGACCGTGGCGCCCGCCTCCTCGAGCTGCGCTCTGATCGAGTCCGCCTCCTCGCGTGCCACGCCCTCCTTGACCGGGCTCGGCGCACCGTCGACGAGATCCTTCGCCTCCTTGAGACCGAGTCCCGTGATCGCCCGGACGACCTTGATCACCTGGATCTTCTTGTCCCCGGCGCCCTGGAGCACGACGTCGAACTCGGTCTTCTCCTCGGGCGCCGCAGCGCCGTCCGTCGGGGCGCCCGGAGCGGCGAGGCCGGGAGCAGCGACGGCGACCGGCGCCGCGGCCGTCACCCCCCACTCCTCCTCGAGCGCGTTCTTGAGCTCGACGAGCTCGAGAACGGTCATCTTCCCCAGCTCCTCGACGAGCTTCGCGGTATCCGTTGCCATTGCTAGCCCTCCTCTTCTTCGCACGGGGGCACACTTGGTTCTCCCGTGAGCTCCCTCCTTCGGGAGCCGTTCGACCTACACGTCCTCATCTACCGGAGCCTCGCTCGCTTCGTCTGCGTCGCCGAGCTGTGCGACCCGAGCGTCGAGAACGCCGACGAACTCGCGAAGCGGTGCCGCGAAGATCCCGACGATCGCGTTCAACGGGCCGACGATCGCGCCGAGCACCTGGCCGCGAAGGACGTCCACCGGCGGTAGCGTCGCGAGGTCGCGAACCTGGTCGGCTGTGATGGCCCGGCCCTCGAGGACGCCGCCCTTGAGGGCCAGGATCCTCGTGTGGCGAGCGGTGTCGTTGAGCGCCTTTGCGACAGCGATCATGTCGCCCTCGCTGACGAACGCGATCGCCGTCGGCCCTTCGAGGAACTCGTTGAGCTCCGTTACCCCGGCGGCCTCGGCGGCGCGCCTCGTGAGCGTGTTCTTGACGACCGAGAAGCGCGCGCCGTGCTTCAGGAGCTCGGTTCGAACGGCGTCGATCTGCGACATGTCGAGGCCGCGGTAGTCCGCGACAATGAGGGTCTCCGACGTCCGGAGCCGCTCGACGAGCTCCGCGACCACCTGCTCCTTCTCCTGCTTCAGCATCTTCTCGCCTCCCGATAAGCGTCGCGCCCGGAGGCGGGCGCGAGCAGAGGTGAGTCTCCTCGGCCGCCTCGGCCGGTCTTCTGCGGCGAGTAACAGGCTGTTACTCGCCGCTGCCGGCTGTCTTCGGCGACGTTACGCGGCGGTCTCGGCCGGTGCCTCCTCCAGCTCGTCGATGATCCCACGCGTTCGCGCGGGGTCGACCTTGATCCCGGGGCCCATCGAGCTCGTCAGCGTCACCGAACGAATGTAGCGGCCCTTTGCCGCCGCCGGCTTCGCGCGGACGATCTCGTCGACGACGGCCGCGTAGTTCTCGAGCAGGCGCCGCTCGTCGAAGCTCTTGCGGCCGAGGGTCAGATGGACGTTCGCGCCGCGATCCGTCCTGTACTCCAGCTTGCCGGCCTTCGCGTCGGCGACCGCCTTGCCGACGTCGAAGGTGACGGTGCCGGTCTTCGGATTCGGCATCTTGCCGCGCGGGCCGAGGATTCGGCCGAGCCGGCCGACGGTCGCCATCATGTCCGGCGTCGCGATCGCGACGTCGAAGTCGTCGAAGCCGCCCTCGATCTTCTGGGCAAGATCGGCCGCGCCGACGACGTCCGCTCCCGCCTCGTCCGCCTCCTTCGCCTTCTCGCCCTCGGCGAAGACCGCGACCCGGACGTCCTTCCCCGTCCCGTGCGGGAGCATGAGCGTCCCCCGAAGCTGTTGATCCGCGTGGCGGACGTTGAGCCCGGTGTTGAAGTGCACCTCGACCGTCTCGTCGAACTTCGTCCCGTCGAGGCCCTTGAGAAGTCGGATCGCCTCGAGCGGGGTGTGCAGGCGCTCGCGATCGACCGTTGCGCGCGCTTGCCGGTACCGCTTTCCGTGCTGCGCCATCAGCTATCCACCTCGACGCCCATCGACCTCGCGGTGCCCGCCACGACGTGCATCGCCTGCTCGACGTCGCGAGCGTTCAGGTCCTCGAGCTTCGTCTCCGCGATCTGGCGGATCTGATCGGGGGAGAGGCGGCCGACCTTGTTTCGGTTCGGCTCCGGCGAGCCCTTCTCGAGGCCGAGCGCCTCCTTGATCAGGACGGCGGCCGGCGGCGTCTTCGTGATGAAGGTGAACGAGCGGTCCTCGTAGACGGTGATCTCGACGGGCGTGATCCGACCCCCCGCCTGCGCCGTCTCCGCGTTGTACGCCTTGCAGAACTCCATGATGTTGACGCCGTGCTGGCCGAGCGCGGGGCCGACCGGCGGGGCGGGATTCGCCTGGCCGCCGGGGATCTGGAGCTTGATGACGGTGAGGACCTTCTTCGCCATCAGTCGATCTTCTTGACCATGTCGAAGCCGAGCTCGACCGGCACCTGACGCTCGAAGATGTTCACGAGCACCTTGAGCTTCTGCTGGTCGGGATTCACGTCGACGACCTCGCCGTCGAAGTCGGACAGGTGGCCGGACGTGATCTTCACCGACTCGCCGAGCTCGAACTCGGCGACGCTTCGCGGGCGCTCGGCCGTCGCGCCCGTATGGAGGATGCGGTCGACCTCGAGCTGGGAGAGCGGCACGGGTTTGGATCCAGCGCCCACGAACCCGGTCACCCCCGGGGTGTTCTTGACGACGGTCCAGGCCTCGTCCGAGAGGTCCATGTTCACGAGGACGTAGCCGGGCAGGACGCGCTGCTCCGTCTGGACGCGCTGGCCGTCCTTCGTCTCGATCCGCTGCTCGGTCGGGACGACGACGCGCCGAAACCGCGGCTGCTGCCCCATCGAGACGATTCGGTGCTCGAGGTTGGCCTTCACCTTGTTCTCGTGGCCCGAGTAGGTGTTGATGACGTACCAGCGGAACATGCGGAAGTCGCCTCGGCGCTAGAAGCGAAGCAGGACGTCGCGGACGAGGCGGCTGAAGAGGAAGTCCGCGGCCGCCAGGTAGGCGCCGACGACGGCGATCGCGATCAGGACGACGACGGTAGCGGAGACGAGCTGGCGGCGGCCCGGCCATTCGACCTTGCGAAGCTCGGCGTACGACTCGCCCGCGAACGCGCGAAAGCCCCCCTGCCGCTCGCGCTGGGCGCCGGTCTGGCTCTTCGCCTGCTGGACAGGCTTGACCTGGCGGCGCCGGTCGCGCGCACGCTGGGTCGCCGGCGCCGCGGGAGCCTGGAAGTCCGAGCTTCGCTTGCCGCGGCGTGTCCGGGGCGGTCTCGCCACTAGCGGTCGCCTTTCGGACCGCTCGTGCTCTCGGGCGGAAAGACGGCCACCACTAACGCGTCTCCCGGTGCGGCGTGTGGCGACCGCACCAGCGGCAGTACTTTTTGATCTCGAAGCGGTCCGGCGTGTTCCGCTTCGACTTGTTCGTCTGGTAGTTGCGCCGCTTGCACTCGGTGCACGCGAGCGTGATCGCTACTCGTACTCCTGTTGCCACGTCGTTTCTCTTTCGGTCGTCGCGTCCAGAAGGAAGATAGCGGCGGGTGGATTCGAACCACCGACCTGCGGGTTATGAGTCCGCCGCTCTAACCGCTGAGCTACGCCGCCGAGCGGCCAGCAAGTGTAGCAACGGACGTTCGCGATCACTCGGGCCCCGAGCGCAGCCGGACTTCCTCGAGGGCGAGATCGGCGACGCCGCCGTCGAAAACGTGGATCACGTTCTCGACCCCGGCGCGCTTGAGGAGCGAGGCCGCGATCGAGCTTCGGTTCCCCGCCGAGCACGCGACCGCGATCGGCTTTCCGTCGGTCTCGAGCTCGGCCGGCATGCCGTCGCGGAGCGCGCGGTAGGGGACATTGATGGAGCCTTCCACGTGGCCCTCCTCCCACTCGTCGGCCTCGCGGACGTCGAGGAGGACGACGTCGGCGCGCCGGATACGCTCCGCGAGCCCCGCGACGTCGACGGCGGGCGTCGAGCCGACCTCGAGCCCGGCGTCGCGCCAGGCCGTGACGCCGCCGGCGAGGTAGCCGGCGAGCCGGCGAAACCCGACCGCCTCAAGCAGCCGCCCGAGCCGGCGTGCCTGGTCGTCGGTGGCGGCCGCGACGACGACGTCGCTCTCGGTATCGACGACCCACGCGGCCCGGGTCCCGACGGCTCCCTTCTCCATCGTCACGTTCACCGAGCCGGGAACATGCGCCGTGTCGAACTCGCGCGGGCCTCGGCCGTCGACGAGGGTCGCGCCCCCGGCGAGCAGGTCCTTCGCGCGCGCGGGCGCGAGGGGCCCGAGCGGCGCCGGCTCGGTGAGGAGC
>JALZFU010000213.1 GCA_030861385.1 Actinomycetota bacterium | reverse complement strand
AACGAGAGCGCGAAGCCGACCCCGACGAGGGCGAGCCGCCTTCCGCGCAGCCGATCGAACTCGATCTCGAGCCCGGCCAGGAAGAGGAGGAAGGCGAGCCCGACGAGCGAGAGGACCTGGATCGGCTCGTCGAGCTCGACCCAGCCGAGGACGGACGGCCCGATCACGATCCCGGCCACGAGCTCGAGGACGACGGAGGGAAGGCGAAGGCCGGGCGCGAGGCCGAGGAGGAGCGGCGCCGCGAACGCGACGGCGGCGACGAGGAGGAGGCCGGAGAAGTGGATCTCGCTCATACGTCAGCGAACCGTCCGCCACGGGGCCCCACGCGTTACATCCCCGACGGCGTCGTAACGAACGCGCCCCCCGGTAGACGGTATGGTGCGGCGCCGCTCGTCCGCGAGGAGCGGACCCTTGGCTCCGAGCGTACGAATGAGCGGCCAACGGGCATAACGGGACACGTGCCGGCGAGAGACCTCACCTGCCGGGAGCTCGTCGAGATCGTCACCGAGTACCTCGAGGGCACGCTGCCGGCCCGCGAGCGGGCGCGCTTCGAGACGCACCTGCTCGACTGTCCGGGGTGCACGACCTACCTCGACCAGATGCGCGAGACGATCAGACTGACCGGGCGGCTCGGGGACGGTCTCGCGCCGTCGGTTCGGGACGAGCTCCTCGCTGCGTTTCGCGACTGGAAGCGCGGCCCGTAACGCTCGGAAGCGACGCGAGTCCGTTCGGTATGGCCCTTTGCGAGCTGGCCGTTCGAGCCGAGGCGGGTCTCGTCGTCCGCCTCCTCTGGGATCCGGCCCGGGGCCAGGCCGTCCTCCGCTATCGAGACCGCCGCGAGGGCGACGCGTTCGCCGTCGACGTCCCGAACGGCCGGGCGCTCGAGGCCTTCTACCACCCGAACGCCTACCGGCCCGCTCGGCTTGCGGCCGCCGCCTGACCGTTCAGGTTCACCCGGGTGAATCGAGCCGCCGGGTGATGACAGAAAGCCGCGCGAGCGAGATGCTTCCGCCTCGTGATGAGCGCCAAGCGATACCGGATCGTCGTCCGCGGAAGGCTCTCGGAACGCTTCCTGACCGCGTTCGACGGGATGACGCTCGAGGCCGCGGCCGGCGAGACGGTGCTTTCGGGCGAGATCGCGGACCAGTCGGCCCTCTACGGGCTCCTCGACCGGCTCCGCGACTTCGGGCTCGAGCTCGTGAGCGTCGACTCCGAGGTGCGACCGTGAACGTCGAGGTGCAACCGGAGGTCGCCGTGGCCGACGTCGCCGCGCGCGACGAGGCACGTCTCGTCGCATCCCTTCGCCGCCGCGACGAGCGGGCGTTCGCCGCTCTTCTCGAGCGCTACCACGCCGCTCTCGTCCGGATCGCGACCGTGTACGTCCGTGACCGGTCCGTCGCCGAGGAGGTCGCGCAGGAGACCTGGGTCGGGGTGCTCCAGGGGATCGACCGGTTCGAGGGCCGCTCCTCGCTCAAGACCTGGATCTTTCGCATCCTGACGAACAAGGCGAAGACTCGCGGCGAGCGAGAGAGCCGGTCGGTCCCGCTCTCAGCGCTCGCCGGCGGGAGCGACGAGGCGGCTCCCTCGGTCGACCCGGACCGGTTCCTCGACTCGAGCGACCCCGTGTGGCCGGGCCACTGGGCTTCGCCGCCGGCGAGCTGGGAAGGGCTCCCCGACCGCACGCTCGAGTCACGCGAGACGCTCGCGGTCATCCGCCGCTCGATCGAGGCGCTCCCGCCGACGCAGGCCGAGGTGATCACGCTTCGCGACGTCGAGGGCTGGAGCTCCGACGAGGTGTGCGAGCTCCTCGGGCTCTCCGAGGCGAACCAGCGCGTCCTCCTCCACCGCGCCCGCTCGAAGGTGCGACGAGCGCTCGAGGAGTATTTCGCGGCCGTCTAAGCAACGCGCGACCCGGTAGACGACCGTGGCGGGTTGGACTATCGTCCGGGCGGCTTTCGCGTGAAAACCGAAGCGCGCATGCACGACCTGCTCGTTCGAGGCGGCACCGTCGTGACGGCCGAGACGAGCGAGCGCCTCGACGTCGTGGCGGACGGCGAGACGATCGCCGGAATCGGCCCTCCCGGCTTCTTCGGCTCGACGGCGAAGCGCGTCGTCGAGGCCGACGGGTGCCTCGTCGTTCCCGGCGGTGTCGACCCGCACGTCCACTACGGGCTCACGTTCGGGCCCGTCACGTCGGAATCGCAGGAGTGGTCGGAGGCGGCCGCCCTGGGCGGGACGACGACCGTGATCGACTTCGCGCTCCAGGAAGCCCCAGCGACCCTCCACGAGGCGATCGCGGCGAAGAGGGCGGAGGCCGACGGCGCGATCGCCGTCGACTACGGCCTGCACGCGATCGTCGCCGGGCCCGATGTCGCCTTCGAGGTGATCGAGGAGATCGGCGACGTCGTCCGCGGCGGCGTCCCGACGATCAAGACGTTCATGACCTACGGGTGGATGGTCGACGACGGCGCCCGCTTCGGAATCATGAGCGCGGTTGCCGAGCACGGCGGAATGAGCGTCGTCCACGCCGAGGACGACGCGCTCGCGGCCTTCCTCACGAAGAAGTACCTCCGCGAGGGGAAGACGCACGGCGGCTACATCGCCGAGACGCGCGGGCCCCTCGTCGAGGAGGCGGCCGTTCGACGCGCGATGCTCCTCGCCGAGCGGTCGGGGTCGGCTCTCTACGTGCTCCACAT
>JALZFU010000410.1 GCA_030861385.1 Actinomycetota bacterium | reverse complement strand
CCGGCCACGGTACGCGGCGAGCCCTCCCGCGACCGCCGCGTAGGCGACGAGGCCGAGAGCGACGATGAGAGCGGCCCGGCCGAGGAGCGCCATCTACGGTCTCAGCGCTGCGCCGGCGAGTACTTCGACGGGCACTTCGTCTTCATCGACCCGGGCTCGGCGACGAAGACGCCGCTTCGCAGCTCACCCTCCAGCATCACCTCGCGGCCGACGCGGAAGAGCTCGGGCACCGACCCCGTGTAGACGACCGGGACGGTCTCCGACCCCTTGACGTCGCGAAGGGCGAAGCGCAACCCGCCGCCACGCGAGTCGCCCGTCACTGGTTCGGCGACGACGCCGCCGAGCTGCACGCGGCCGTCATGCGCGGTCAGCTGACTCGGCTGCACCGCAGGTGTGGAACCGCCCGCGAAGCTCGTGTAGACGAGGAAGACGGCCAGCACCGCCGCCACCGAGAGCGCGATCACGAGACGCGCAGGGTTCCGGGGCCGAGCCACGATTCGAGTCTATCGGCGTGGTCCCCGCGTCCCGGTCGTACGAGGCTGCTATTCGGGCGTGCGAGAGGGGCGGCGGAGCGGGATCCGGTAGCCGTGGTCGCGGCAGAGCGCGCCGGGGTCGTCCTCGGTCAGCGCGTCGCAGTAACCCTTTCCGTACGCGGCGCGCATGAAAGCCGCGACGACCTCGAGGTTCCACTCGCCGACCTCACAGGCCTCACCCCAGAGATCGGCGAGCCGAACGTCGATGTCCAGCTCGAGCAGCTCGATTCTCGTCGGTCGCTTCCCCATGCACGGAGAACGGTAGGACGCCGGTCGGACGGATAACGACCGCGCGCGATGTCCCCAGGCCGTGAAGCGTGACCGGCGAGCAGCGAGCCTGAGCGTGTGCGCGGAGCTGGCTAGGCTCCCCCCGTGGGCGAGATCCGCTACGGCCCCTCGCGCCTGCCGAGCCGCGAGAGCCCCGAGGCGGCGATCGAGGCGCTCCTCGCCCTCGGGTACACCGCTTGCGAGGTCGACTTCGAGGGCGGCTTCTGGATGAAGGACGAGTGGTCGTGGTCGACCCGGCTCGGCGAGCTCGCGCGAGACGCGGGTATCGCCCTCTCGATCCACGCGCCGATCGCGGCCTTCCTCGGGCACGTCGAGCGCGACCAGAAGTACCGCCGAGCCGTCGGCATGCTCGACCACACGGCAGGAGTGGCGCTCGCCTGCGGCGCCGAGCTCGTCGTCTTCCACCCCGGCTTCCTGCTCGCGCGGACCCGCGAGGACGCGCTCGACTCGCTCGTCGAGCAGCTCGCCGACCTCCGCGCGCGCCTCGAGGAGAAGGGACGGGCGGTTCCCTTCGGGATCGAGATCATGGGCCGCGTCCGCGAGCTCGGGACGGCGGAGGACGTCTTCGCTGTCTCGGCGCGGCTTCCGTGGGTCCGCCCCGTCCTCGACTTCGCGCACCTCCACGCCGTCACGGACGGCGCCTTCCGCGACGCGGACGCGTTCGGCGGCGTCCTCGCGCTCGCGCACGACGTGATGGAGCCGGGGGCGCCCTTCCACGTCCACTTCTCGGATATCGCCTTCGCGAACCGAAACGAGACGAAGCACCTGCGCTACGGCGAAGGGACGCTCCGCGCGGAGCCGCTCGCCGAGTCGCTTGCCCGTTTCGACCGCCCGGCGACCGTGATCAGCGAGTCGCCCGACCTCGAGAGCGACCAGGCGATCCGGTCGGTGCTCGTCGGCGCCTAGCGCGGCTCCTCGCCGCTCCCGTGCCAGGGTCGTCGATCGTCGGGGGTCAGCGCCCGCTCGGCGCGGCGGACGCCCGGGCGGCCACGGCAGGCTCCGAGAGCCCCCGCAGGACGAGCGTCCCGGCGAGCGCGGCCGCCGCGGAGAATGCGAACGCGGCCGACCACGAGGTGCCGTCGACGATCGCCGCGAAGATCACCGGGGTGAGCGCGGCGGCGACCGAGAGCGCGGTCTGCTGGACGCCAAGCGCCGTTCCGCTCCGCTCGCGTCCGGCGAGCTCGGCGGTGGCCGTGAACGAGAGGCCGTTCCACGAGAGCGAGAGCGCTCCCGCGCTCACAAGCGCGAGGACGAGGAGGGGTGCGGGCGCACGGACGAGCGCCGCGGAGCCGACGAGCGCGACGACGAGCGCCCCGCCGAGCGAGACGAGCGGCCGGATGCGCTCGCGCACCCGGTCCGACCAGTGGCCGGCCGCGATCCGAAGGACGGCGCCGATCGTCTGCACCGCCGCCAGGATCGCCGCGCCGGCGCCGGTGGAGAAGCCGCGCTCCTCGTGAAGGAAAAGGACGAGGAAGCCGAGGACGGACGTCTGGGACGCGACGAGGAGCCCACTCCCGAGGCTCAGGCGCGAGAGGCGCCGGTCACGGAGCAAGCTCGCGTAGGGGCGCCGCTCGCTCAGTCGGGAAGCGGGCGCGTCGCGGAGGAGGGCGGCCTCGGAGATGGCGGCTGCGAGGGCGCCGGCCGCGAGGGCGAGGAGCGCGGCGCGAACCC
>JALZFU010000194.1 GCA_030861385.1 Actinomycetota bacterium | reverse complement strand
GATGCGCACGTGCTCGAGCACCCACGCCACGACCTCGTCCAGGGGAGCGCGGACCGGCTCGAACTCGCGCCGCAGCACCTCGTGCAGGGTCAGCGCCCGCCGGTCGAGCCCCTCGTCGACCTCCCGGTAGACGTCCTCATCGCCGAAGGTGCGCGCGATCTCGTCGAGGAGATCCTGCTGCGTGATCGTCCCGTCGAAGTCGACGACGAGCGTCCGCTCGCTCACGGCGGAAACGCTACTCGATGGCGGCCGGCGGCCTGCCTCCGCGGGCGAGTACGAGCCCGGCGCCGATCACGAACCCGCCGGCGAGCTGGACGGTGCCCATCTCCTCCGAGAGGACGACGAGCGCGAAGAAGGCGCCGAGGAACGGCTGCAGGTTCGCGTAGAGCGAGGCCCGTGCAGCGCCGACCCGGTCGATCGCGGTGAACCACATCACGTTCGTGAAGATGAGCGAGAAGAAGAGGCTGTAGACGAAGGCCGCCCACGCGAGCCCGCCCAGCTCCGACCACTCTTGCGTGGCCAGCTGCTCGGCCGCGGCGGCGAGAAGCGGGACCGATCCGGCGATCAGGACGAAGGCGCTGATCCGGTACGGCGAGTAGCGGCGCATGAGCGGTCCCATCGACACCGAGTAGCCGGCCCACGTGAGGGCGGCCGCGAGCGCGAGGAGGATGCCGCCGAGGTCGCCTGCGAGCCCCGTCGAGGCGCCGGCGGCGACGAGGGCGACGCCCGAGAAGGAGATCGCGGTCGCGAGCCAGTGGCGAAGACGGAGGCGCTCGAGCCGAAACGCTCGCGAGATGAGGGCGACGAAGATCGGGAGCGTCCCGAAGACGAGCGCGACCGTGGCAGCGTTCGTCAGTCGCACCGAGTAGGTGAACGAGAGCTGGTTCAGCCAGATCCCGAGGACGGCCGCGGCGAGGAGCAGGACGACGTCGGCCCGCCGGACGCGCAGGGTCTGTTCGCGAGCGTACGTCACGCCGGAGAAGAGGGCAGCGCCGAGCGCGAAGCGGACGGACGAGTACGAGAGCGGCTGCCATCCGTGCGTGAGGGCGTACTTGACGACGGTGAAGTTGAAGCTCCAGAAGAGAACCGTGGTGACCAGGAGAACGTCCGCGGGAAGCCGGTGCCGCACGGCGGCGGACGATAGCCGGGGCCCCGTGGGCGCCTGGGGTAGAGTCGCGCGCGATGGCCGAGCCGACGACCGACGACATCGACTACCTCGTCGGGCCGGCGACGCCGCACTTCGCCTACCAGCTCCGCGCCCGCGTCCGGGCGCTCGTCCGCGATCTGCCAGAGGACCATCCCGTTCGCCGGTACGCCGAGGAGAAGGTCGAGCTCCTCGACCGCCTCGGGCACGCGTCGTCGAAGGCGGAGGAGGGGCCGCTCGAGCCGCCCGACCGGCTCGGCTGGGAGCGCTTGCCGAGCCACGCACCCGCAAGCGATCCGCTGCCCCCTCGCTGATGGCGCCGAGCTTCGAGGGCAAGTCCGTTCTCGTGACGGGCGGCTCGAGGGGAATCGGCAGGGGGATCGCGCTCCGCTTCGCCGAGCTCGGCGCCGCGCGGGTTGCGATCAGCTACCTCCGAAACGACCGGGCCGCGGAGGACACGGCCGCCGAGCTTCGCGCGCGCGGCGCCGAGGCGGCGACCCTTCGCGGGAACGTCGGCGATCCCGAGAAGGCGCGCCGGATCGTCGCCGAGGCCGGCCGGCTCGACGTTCTCGTCTCGAACGCGGCGACAGGCGTCATCCGAAGCGTCGAGGAGCTGACCGAGCGGCATTGGGACTGGACGCTGAACGCGAACGCCCGCGCGCTCCTCACCCTCGCGCGCCACTCCGCACCGGAGATGCGGGCGGGAAGCTCGATCGTCGCGATCACGAGCCTCGGTTCCGAGCGCGTCCTGCCCCACTACGCTCTCGTCGGGACGTCGAAGGCCGCCCTCGAGGCGCTCGTCCGCTACCTCGCCGTCGAGCTCGCGCCGCTCGGGATCCGCGTCAACGCCGTTTCCGCCGGGCTCGTGGAGACGAGCGCGCTCGACTTCTTCCCCGACCGTGACGAGATGATCGCCGAGTTTCGGCGGCGGACGCCGGCCGGCCGCCTCGTCGACCCGCGTCACGTCGCGGACGCGGTCTGCTTCCTTTGCTCCCCGGAAGCCGAGATGATCCGCGGGCAAGCCGTCGTCGTCGACGGCGGCCACTCGCTTCTCGCATGACGGGCGACCGCTTCCAGCACGACGCCTTCTTCATCGACCAGCTCGTCCGTCCGGTCGCGAACCTCTACCGGATCTCGACGCTCGGCCCGGACCGACGGAGCCCAGGCGCGCCGCTCGCCTTCGTCCGACAGAAGAAGCTCGCGATCCGCGAGGACATCCGCTTCTTCGCGGACGAGAGCGAGAGCGAGGAGCTCTTCCGGCTGAAGGCGCGCGGATTCACCGAGTTTCGCGGTCGCTACGACGTCCTCCTCCCGGACGGCCGACGAGCCGGCGTGCTCGAGAAGGTCTTCGGCGCCTCGCTTCTGCGCTCGACCTGGCGCATCCTCGACGCGGACGAGCGGGCGATCGGAAAGGCCTACGAGCGAAGCGTGCCGGTCGCGCTCCTCCGCCGGGTCATCGACGTCGTGCCGTACGGAGACTTCGTGCCGATCGTCTTCCACTTCACGATCACGCTCGATGGACGTGAGGTCGGCGAGCTTCGGCGTCCAATCGGCCTTCGGGACCGCTACATCCTCGAGCTCGGCGGCGACCCGGAGCGGCGGATCGACCGCCGCCTCGCCGTCGCGCTCGGGATCGCGCTCGACGCGCTCCAGTCGCGGTAGCCGCCTCCCCGCGGCCCGTACCGCCGCTCGTTCCGCTTCCGAACGTCATTCTTGGCGCTTTCGCGACTTTCGGTTACACACCGGTGCGACGCGCCGCGGTACGCTCAACCGCGAGGGGTAGCTCAGGGGGTCCCCCGGGGGAGAGCATGACGCGCGCGAGGCTCCGTGGGCGACGGCGCGAGTCGTCTCGTCTCTCAGGCGGTCGCCGAGCGGCCGTCGCCGCCCGGGACGAGGCGGCCGATCGTGTCGCGCGCTATGTACGTCGCGATCTTCGGGTTCTCCTGCAAGCGCCGCATCGAGTACTCGTACCAGCGGCGCCCGTACGGGACGTAGATCCGGAGGCGATGGCCGTCTCGAAGGATCTCGTCGCCGAGCGACTCGCGCACGCCGAGCAGCATCTGAAACTCGTACTCCTCGCGGCCGAGGCCGTGCCGGCGGACGAGCTCCGCCCCACGCTCGACGAGCCAATCGTCGTGGGTTGCGATCGCGACGTACGCGCCCGCCTCGAGGAGCGCCTCGACGACTTGCACGAAGTTCTCGCGGATCGCCTGGAAGTCCTGGTAGGAGATGTCCGCCGGCTCCAGGTAGATCCCCTTGCAAACGCGAACGCTCGGCTCGAGGTCGGCCAGGTCGCGAACGTCGGCGAGCGTGCGGTGCAGCCGCGCCTGGAGAACGACGCCGACGCGCTCGTGGCCCGCGGCCCGCAGGTCGCGGTAGACGGCGAGCGTGTCGGACGTCGTCGACGCGTCCTCCATGTCGATCCTGACGAAGTTGTCGCGCTCCTCGGCGCACCGGACGATCGACGCGATGTTGTCCCGGCAGAAGGCGCGGTCGAGCTTCAGGCCGAGGCCCGTCGGCTTGACGCTCACGTTCGAGTCAAGCCCCTGCCTTCGAATCGTCTCGAAGACGTCCGTGTACTCGTCGACGAGCGCGCTCGCCTCGCCGCGCGTGTGGATCTCCTCGCCGAGGACGTCGATCGTCGCCATGCGCCCCCGCGCGTTCAGCTCGCTGACGACACGGCAGGCGTCCGCGAGCTCGGGCCCGGCGATGTAGCGCGCCGAGAGTCGCCGCACGACCGGCCGCGGCACGGCCGGGAGCATCCGGACCAAGGCGCGGTCGAGCAGCACGGCGCTCCGATTCTACGCCGGTCTATCCCTCGCGCATGAACCCCTGGCGCGCCGCAGAGACGAGGGCGACCGCCTCGGGGAAGAGGACGCGCATCGCGTCGCGAAGGGCGAGCGCCTGCTCGTCGGGCGAGCCGTGCACCTCCACCCGCTCGAGCGCGGACGCGGTGAGCTGCACGGCCGTGTTCAGGGTGAGCGTCGCGAACTGCTCGCGCTGGGATTCCTGCACCGCCTCGCTCTGGCGCTCGGCGAACTCGCGGAGCGAGCGCATGAGATCCTCGGGGTCGCCCCCGAACGGAAACCCGAAACTCCCTTCCATCGCGACTCCTTTCGCGAGCTCTACGAGAGCTCGAACTTGTACGTTCGCTCGACCTCGGCGGCGAGCTCCTCGGCGGCGCCGGCTCCCACCTTCATCGCCTCGGCGAACGGGGAGCGCTCGCCGCCGAGGGCGTGGTCGAGGCGGGTCGCGACGAGGCCGATCTCGTCGAGATACGACGCACTCGCGAGGCGCGGAGGCGAGCGAAGCGCGTCCTCGAGCTCGGCGGCCGCCTGCTCCGCCTCGTCGATTCCCTCCGGATTCTCGGTCAGTCGGAGCTCGAGCAGCCGTGCGCGGACCTCGCCGACGTCTCCGCCGCCCGCGCTCTCCTCGGCGAGCTCGCACATGGCGGCGACGGAGACCGCTTCGCGGACGAGGGCGCGCTCTCCGACGGGGGAGGCTGACGCGTCGAGCGCGAGCCAGCGGCGCTCGTGCGCTCGCGCGTACGCGCACAGGTAGACGCGCTCACCCCGGCGCGGCTCGGTCGGGACGATCCCGATGAGCTCCTCGTCGGCGTCGGCGAACCGGTGGGCGGCTTCCTTCGCCTGCGCGATCTCCTCTGCCAGGGCCACCGGCCCACGATAGCCTCGCCACGATGGCGTTCGCGCTCCTGCCGGAGGTGCCCGCGCACGTCGCGCCGCCGGCGCTCGTGGCGCCGGCCCCGCGCGAGGTCTCGTTCGGACGGATCGCCGGCACCGTCGCCCGGGGCGCCGACCGCGTCGTCGTGTCGATCGACGGCGAGCCGTCCCTCGACCGCCACGTCGCGGGGAGGCGCTTCGCGTTTCGACTCGCCCTTCCGCCGCGGGACGTCGCCGTCCGAGTCGAGGCAGTCGACGCGCTCGGGAATCGCGCCGGTCGCACGCTCGCGCCCGTGTTCGGCTTGCCGCCGCGGGACGTCCCAAGAGCGACCCGACCCTACGAGGACGGCGAGCTCGCGCGGGAGCTCGACGAGCTCGTCCGCCGCTTCGACGGGATCTCGGCCGTCTACGTCGAGAATCTCCGGACGGGCGCCGGCGCAGCCTGGAACGCGCGCGCCCGCTTTCCGGCGGCATCGACGGTCAAGCTCGCGATCGCGATCGAGGTGCTGCGCTCCCTCGTCGCGCGTCCGCCGCCGGACTCCGGCCTCTACCGGCTCCTCGCACGGATGCTGGTCGCGTCTTAAAAGGAGGCCGCGAACTAGCTCCTCTCCCGGCTCGGCGACTCGGACGCCGGCGGGGCCGCGCGCGTTAACTAGCTCCTCGCGACGGTCGGGCTCCGCGTCTCCGAGCTCTACGGAGG
>JALZFU010000153.1 GCA_030861385.1 Actinomycetota bacterium | reverse complement strand
GGGTGATGGAGATCGACAAGCAGACCGTTCTCGACCTCCTGCGCGAACGAGGACAGGAGGACCAGGCGCGAGAGGCCGAGCAGCAGCTGCCCGATCGGGTCGACACCGACCGCGACGCGGGACTTCTCGAACGCTTCGGGATCGATCCGAGCGCCCTGCTCGGCAGGTTCGCCGGCGGCGGCGACATCCCGGGCCTCTAGCGCCTCGCGATCAACAGGCGCTCGCGTCCCGCGCTCGGACGCGGCCGCGCGCGCCGCCCACGTGCGAGCCGGTCCGAACGGGGGGCAGGGAGCTTAGCGCCCCTGCCCCGGCTCGCTGTTCCGGGAGCGAGGCATGCCGCAGCTCTACTGGGAAGAGGCTAGGTGCCTGCGTTCCACCGCAACATGCATGGAAGAAGATGGGCAGCTGGGGAAAAACTTGCGTTTCGCCTGCTCGAAGCTGTGGATGAAAAATTTGGGTGGGACGACCGCGGTCCAGTCAGCCTTCCTCCTCCGGGGCGCGGCTCGATACGGTGGGCCGGCGCAGACGGTGCGCTTGGCGTCCCCCTGCGCCGACCACGTCACTCGGTCGGAGCCGGGGCGGATGGATCCGTCTGCCAGAGACCGAACTCGTTCCCGTGTGGGTCCTCGCAGGTGGCGAACCAACCCATGCCCGGCACCGGCATCGGCTGGCCCGCCTCGCCGCCCAGCTCCTTCACGCGCGCCGCGCCGGCGTTGATGTCGTCGACGTCGAAGTAGGCGCGCGTCCCTCGCTTCCCGGGCTCCATGTTGGTGATTGCCCCGCCCGTCTGCTCGCTGATTCGGGTCATGTGGTACTCGGACGGACCGGGGAACGCTTCGAACTGCCATCCGAAGAGCGAGCCCCAGAATTCACGCCCCTTCGAGGTGTCGTCGGCGGGGATCTCGATGTGCACGATCTGACCGGGCATAGCCCTCCTCTCGTCGTCTACGGCGGAGGTCCTTCTCCGCCGAGGGGTCACGGCATAAGACGTCTCCACGGGGACGATCTCATCGGCGGCGGCGTTCGTGACGCGCAGCGTCGCAAGGGCGGCGGCCCAGGCGAGCACATGCGCTCTCGCCTGGCGCGCATGCGAACGCTCCGAAGCGGGCATCACGGCCTGATCCGGAGGAAGGAGGCGGCATGGTCGAGGAACCCCCGAGCCCAGGCCCGGACGAGGGTTGGGATCCTCTTGCCGGCGAAGGCGGCGAGGACGACGGCGAGGAAGCCGGCGACGAGGTGGACGGGGAGGAGTCGCTGGGGTAGTCGCTCTCGCGCCGTCGCTCTCCGTCGCCGAGGCTAGCGCTGCGACGCGCGCACCTCGATCGTCCCTTCGCGGATGCGGACGTCGAACACGGGCTGCGGATACGCGGATGGCCCTCGCTCGACCGACCCGTCCTCGAGCCGGAAGACGCTTCCGTGCCACGGGCAGGTCACGCAGCCGTTCGCTATCTCGCCTCGGTGGAGCGGACCGCCCCGGTGGGAGCAGCGGTTCGACATTGCGAACACGCGGCCGTTCTGGCGGGTGACGAGAACGGTGACGCCCTCGAGCTCAGCTGTCTTCGTCTCGCCGTCGGCGAGTGCCGCGTCGGCGAGGACGGCGGTCCATTCCTTCGGCCGCTTTTCGAACGTCGTCTGGTCGACGCCGACCCCCTTGCTGTACGAGAGGTGGCCGCCGAGATGGCCGCCGACCGTGAGCGCGCCCATGCCGGCGAGCCCGAGGAGCTTCCCTCCACTCCGGCTTCCCCTTCGCCGCGCCGCGAGCGACGCGGCGAAGAGCGCGAGTCCGGCCGTATTCGCGAGCCCGTGGACGAAGCCGATCCGTCGGACCTGCGGATCGCTCTTCGTCGTGTCGGCCCAATCGGTCAGCCCGGTTACAGCAGTCGGGACGGCCGTGGCGAGACCGAAAGCGACGAGGCGCTCGGAGGCGGTATCCGACTCCGGGCCTCCGAAGAGGTCGAGGAGGGTCGCGCTCGTCCAGGTCCCGATCGGGAGGTCGGTGAAGAAGGGATGGAGCGCGTGACCCAGCCAGGTGCCCGAGAGCAGGTCGCCGAATCGGCCGCGCCCGAGACGGCGGCTCACCTGATCGGCAACCTTCTCCGCGGGTGCGTCGAGCGCTTCCACTTTCCCGATCCTCTCTGCGAGCTCGTGCATCACGGGGCTGCCCGGTTCTCCTCCCCGCCACTCCTCGAAACGCTCGTCCGCCATCGCTTCTCCTTTCGCTTGCGACCAGGTTCCGTCCACCTGACGTGGCCGGCTCGTCCACGTCGACCGATGCTTAGCGGAAAGTCCTAGCCGCCGCTCAGCACATTGCATCCGCGGATGCCGTTTCGAGCACGTTGCAGGCGCGCGCGAGCACGGCGTCGGCGTCCGGTTCGCTCGCGCGAGGCGGTCGGCGGCGTCAGGAGCCGGGGCCGGTCGCGGCGAGAGCGACGTAGGCCGCATAGAGCGCGAGCAGGACCGCGCCCTCAGGGCGACCCAGGCCCCCTCGTATTGCGAGGAGCCCACAGAGCGCCGCCGTCGAGGCGAACGCGGCCGGCAGGTGGACGTCGCGTGTGGCGGCGTCGATCGGGAGCGGACGCACGAGGGCGATCACGCCGGCGTTGAAGGCGATGAAGTGGACGACGGTACCGAGGACGTTCGCGAGCGCGACGTCGGCTCGTCCCCGCTTCGCCGGCAGGGCGACGCGCGCCAGCTCTTCTGCCTCGACGCTCGCCGCAACGGCCGTGTTACCGAGCAACGTCGCCGAGACGCCGAAGTGCGAGACCGCTCTCCGGAGCCCTTCTCCAAGGAGCTCGCCGCCGAGCGTGAGGACGCCGAGGCCGGCGGCCAGAAGGAGGAGCGGGCGCCTGCGCGTCATGGCGGGCTCGGCGACGCGGAGCGAGCGGCCGCCGCGGGCAAGGCCGGTTAGAGCGATCACGAACCAGAGCACGAGGAGGCCCCCGTCCAGGCGGCTCACCGTGCCGTCGAGCGCGAAGAGGAACACCGGCAGGGGCGCGGTGGCAGTCCAGGCGAGCGCGGGCCACGGAAGGTCGGTTCGCATGGGCGCGATCAGCGCGCCGAGCCCGGCGACCCCGGCGGTGAGGAACGTCGTGCCGCCGAGAAACGTGCCCGCGGCCGCTCCCGGCAGATCGTCGACGTTGACGGCGATCCCGGCCGCGAGGTTCTCAAGCTCGAATCCCGAGATGACGGCGGTGACGACGAACGCGGGAAGAGCGAGCCGCGCGGCGAGCGCGAGGAGGCCGTTGAAGAACGCCTCGGCGCCCACGACGACGAGTGCGACGCCTACGACGAGCAGGCCGAACGCCGTCACAGACGACATCGCGGCGGATTCTCGTCTGCCGCCGCGTTTCGAGGCGCGCACGTCGGCGGATGGATCCGCCCGGCCTCCGCGTCGAAAAAAGCTCGTCCGTGAGACGAGGGTTACGAGCGCGCCGTCTCGGGGAACAATTGGGCGAAACTCGGCTGGCGGAGGAGGATAAATGGCAGTTGCAGGCAACCGCGTGGAGACGACGGTCGAACGGTCCTCGGCCTATGACGCATTCACGATCGAGGACGAGACCGGAAAGCGCATCGGCGATGCGCGGTCGGTATTCCTCGTGGAAGGACGTCCGCGGTACCTTCAGGTCGAGCTTCGAGGGCTTTTCAGGCACCGGAACCGGATCGTCCCGTGGGAGCTCACGACGCTTGACGTGCCATCGCGGCGAATTCGCCTCCGCTGCCGGAAGGGTGACGTCGAGGGCGCGCCTGACTTCGACCCGGAGGACGCGCTTGACTCACAGGAGCGCCAGACGCGAACTCACTTCGGCCTTCCCGCGGACGTGCCCGAGGAACGCGTGACAGCCGAGTCACCGGATGAGCTTGCCGACGAGGCCGAGACGCGGCAAGCGGTTGCGCCCGACGCTGGTCCGGGCGATGGGGACAACCAAGACCGTTCGGTCGCCGAGGACCTTCGCGCGCGCACGAACAGCTTGGCCGCCGCACCGGGGAGCCTTCCCCAAGAACGCAGAGACGCGTTCGAAGAGGACGAAGACAAGGAGGAGACGTTGGCTTCGGAGTCGCAGGCGGTCGGACCTGTTGCAATAGCGCCCGATACCGTCGATGAACCGCATGAGGATCTGGATCAACGTTCGCGGGCTCGTGGACGCGCGGACGAGGAGGAAGATCTCTTTCGCCTCGGAGCTCGCTCGTTCGACGGCTGGCATCCAACGTTTGACGTAGCCGAGGTCGAGGATGGCTACTACGTCGCAATCGACGTTCCCGGTGTCGAGGCGGACGCGCTCGAGCTCAGGCTCGAAAACGACGTGCTCATCGTCACGGGAGAGCGAGCCCGCCGTGTCGAGGGCGACCTTCAGCGGCGCGAGAGTCCAACCGGCGAGTTTCGCTGCCGGTTCGAGCTGCCGCCGTACACGAACGCAGAGGCGATCACCGCCGAGCTGCGAAACGGCGTCCTCGAGCTTCGGATACCGAGATCGGCGGCGCCGGAAGCACGGAGGATCGCTCTCCGCGGCCTCGAACGCTGATCGGGACGCAGCCGGCGGAAATCGAGGTGAGGAGCGGCGCGTCGTAGGGCAGCGACTTGCTGCCATGA
>JALZFU010000149.1 GCA_030861385.1 Actinomycetota bacterium | reverse complement strand
TTCGTGAACGGGCCCGCGACGACGTTCCCGATCTACCTCTTCTCGCAGCTTCGGTTCCCGACGCTCCTCCCGCAGGTGATGGCGGTCGCGGTCGTCGTCATGTTCGCGTCCGTCCTCCTCCTGCTCGCGGCCGAGATCGGGCGCCGGGTCGTCGAGCGGAGGCTCGGGACGGAGCCGTCCCCGGTCGCGGACGCGGCGTAGACGGACGACCTAGAGGTCTCCGAGCACGTACGCGTGCTCGGGCGACCACGTGAGAACGACGCGTCGGCCCGGCTCGAGACCTCCGGCGGCGTCGTCGGCGAGGCGGTGGCTGACGATCCGCCCGACGCGGTCGGCGTCGACGTAGAAGTGCGTCACCCCCCCGAGGTAGACCTGCTCCGCGATCACGCCTTCGAGTCGGGCACCCCCGTCGGGCGGCCGGCGGTCGAGCGGGTCGATCCGGACGCGCTCGGGCCGAACGGCGAGCCTGAGGTCGGCGCCCGGGCGCGTCGCGGCGGAGGCGGGCGCGACGATCCGCTGGGTCTCGCCGAGGCGCATGATCGCGAGACCGTTCTCGATCTGGTCGACGCGGAAGTCGAGCGCGTTCAGGGAGCCGATAAAGTCGGCGACAAACGCGGTCCGCGGTCGCTCGTAGATCTCGATCGGGCTCGCGATCTGATCGACGACGCCCTCGTTCATGACCCCGATCCGGTCGGACATCGCGAGCGCTTCTTCCTGATCGTGCGTGACGTAGACGAACGTCGTCCCGAGGTCCGCCTGGATGCGCTTGAGCTCGAGCTGCATCTGCTTTCTGAGCTTCACGTCGAGGGCGCCGAGCGGCTCGTCGAGGAGGAGCGCGGCCGGGCGGTTGACGAGTGAACGGGCGAGCGCGACCCGCTGCTGCTGGCCGCCCGAGAGCTGTTGCGGGCGCCGCCGCTCGAGGCCCTCGAGGCGAACGACGCGCAGCATCTCGGTGATGCGCTCGCGCTGCTCCTGCCGCGGCACCTTCTTCAGCTTGAGGCCGTAGGCGATGTTGTCGTAGACCGACATGTGCGGAAAGAGCGCGTAGTGCTGGAAGACCATGTTGACCTGGCGCTTGTCGGGCGGTACGTCGGTGACGTCCTCGCCGCGCAGGAGGACGCGCCCGTCGTCGGGCCGTTCGAACCCGGCGACGATCCGAAGGGTCGTCGTCTTCCCACAGCCGCTGGGCCCGAGGAGGGAGAAGAACTCGCCCTCACGGATGTCGAAGCTCGTCTCCCGGACGGCCATGACGCTCCCGAAGCGCTTGCTGACGGCCTCGAGGCTGATCGCGACGCCGCGCTCCCCCGACATCACCTTGCGATTTTAGTCACCGCATCGCCGCGACGAGGTCGGCCGTGACCTCGGCCAGGGCGGCGGCGGCGCGTTCCATGAGCGGCCTCGGGCCGACGGTGACGCGGACGTAGCCCGGGAGCCCGAACTCGCTCCCTGCGCGGAGGAGAAGGCCGCGGCGGACGAGGCGCTCGCAGACCTCGACGTCGTCGGCCCCGAGGTGGACGAGGACGAAGTTCGCCTGCGAGCGAAACACGGTGAACCCTCGCTCCCCGAGGAGGGACTCGAGATGTGTGCGGGCGTCGGCGGAGACGCGCCGCCGCTCCTCGATCCGCTCCGGGTGTGCGAGGCAGGCGCGACCCGCGGCGAGCGCGGCGCGGTTCACGTTGAACGGCTCCTGGACGACGTCGAGATAGGTCGCCACCTCGCGGGCGCAGACGGCATAGCCGAGCCGGAGTCCCGCGAGGCCGAAGATCTTCGAGAACGTGCGAAGGAGGACGACGCGACGGTCGGCTTCCACGTCTCGCTCGCGCTCGAGCCGCCGGCGCGGGTCGACGTACTCGCGGTACGCCTCGTCGACCACCGCGACCGTCGTCTTCGGAAGCTCGTCGAGGAAGCGCTCCCAGTCGCCCCGCTCGACGAGCGAGCCGGTCGGGTTGTTCGGGTCGCATATCCAGACGAGACGAGCGTCGTGCGCGCGGGCGGCGGCCGCGAGCGCCGCGAGATCGAGCTGAAACTCGCGGCACGGGACGGGGACGACGGTGGCGCCCGCCGCCGCCGAGACCTGCGCGTAGAGCCCGTACGTCGGGGACGGGAGGACGACGCGGTCGCCGTGCCGGAGGAACACGCGCGCGACGGTTCCGATGAGCGCCTGGATCCCGTGCCCGGGGACGACGAGCTCGGGGCTCGTGCCGATCCATTCCGCCACCGCGGCGCGGAGATCGGCGTACGCCTGCTCCGGGTACATCCACGCGTTCGGAAGCTCGCGCTCGACCGCTTCGAGCGCGCCCGGGAGCGGGCCGAACAGATCCTCGTTCCAGTTCAGCTTCGCGATCTCGTCGATCCCGTGCTCGCGCTTGAGCTCCGAGAGGGTGGGGCCCGGCCGGTAGGGGTCGAGGCCGACGAGCGGGGGGCGAACGAGGGCACTCCAGTCGGTCACGACCGGTGCGTCGTCACTCGGTCGGCGTCCACGTCTCGAGCAACACGCGGAGGACGAGAACGGCGGGACCCTCGACGGCGAGCGCCCACGCGAGGTCGTCCTCGAGGCGCTCCGGGTCGGTCGCGCGCGCCGGCACGCCGAAGGCCGACGCGAGGGCGACGAAATCGGGCTGGACGAGATCGACCGCGTGCGTCTCCCCGTACGTCTCGCGCTGGTACTCGCGCAGGATGCCGTAGCCCCCGTCGTCGACGAGGAGGAGCTTCGCGCTCAGCTGGTGCTGGCGCCCGCTCGCGAGCTCGGCGATGTTGTAGAGGAAGCCGCCGTCGCCGACGACCGCGAGCGCGGGATTCGTGGCGAGCGCGCTCGACGCGCCGAGCGCCGCGGGCCACGCGTACCCGAGCGTGCCCGAGCCGAGCGGGTAGAGGAAACGCCGCGGCGTCAGCGCCGGGAAGTGGGCGGCCGCCCAGTAGGCGAGAATCGTCATGTCCCACGCGTGGACGGCGTCGCGGGGGAGCGCGCGCCGGATCGCGTCCAGGAGGCCGCGCTCGCGCCCGTGCCC
>JALZFU010000117.1 GCA_030861385.1 Actinomycetota bacterium | reverse complement strand
GCCCTGGGACGCACCGGCGGGCGCCGCGGGCACGTTCGCCGGCTGGGCGCCGTCGTCGGCAGGCTCGGCCGGCGGCTGGGAAACCCGCGACGTCCGCTTCGCCGGCGCCGGCTTCGGGAGCAGGCGTCTCGTGACGACGCCCTGTCCGACCGTCCAGAGGTTCGTCGTCACCCAGTAGAGCATGAGCCCGGTCGGGAAGTTGAGGATGAACGGCACGAACACGAAGGGGAGGACGATGAAGAGGGCGCGCTGCGTCTTGTCCATCGTCGTCGACATGAGGAGCGTCGAGAGGAGCTGGCTCCCCACGTAGAGCACGAGGAGCAGGTAGCCCGACCAGTGCGTGTTGATGTCCGCCGTGATGTTCGGGACGACGGAGAGGAAGTCGAGCTCCGAGTTCGGGTACTTCGGGAAGACCTCCTTCTCGAAGTCGCGCAGCACGAAGAAGAGGGAGATGAAGACCGGGATCTGGAGGGCGATCGGGAGGCACGAGGCGGCCGGGTTCACCTTGTTCTCCCGGTAGAAGTTCATGACCTCCTCTTGCTGCCGCTTCTTGTCGTTCTTGTATTTCTGCTGAATCGCCTTCAGCTGCGGCGCGACGAGCTGGAGCTTCTGCATCGAGCGGATCTGCTTGACCGTGAGCGGCACGAGGACGATCCGCACCATGAGCGTGAGCGCGATGATGGCGAACCCCCAAGGAAGGCCGACCGAGGAATGGAGCCACTCGAGGATCCCGGTCAGCACCTCCTCGATCGGCCCGAGCAGCGCGAGAGGAAGCATCACGCGCCCTGCTCTCCGGCTTCGCGGCGGGCGCGCGGGCGGAAGAGCGTTCGGTCGTCGACATAGTCGACGCCGCCGTCGCTCCACGGGTTGCAACGCGCGAGCCGCCAGGCGGTGAGGACGAGGCCGCGCGCGAACCCGACCTCCTCGAAGGCATCGAGCGCGTACCGCGAACAGGTTGGGTGGTACTTGCAGCGCGGCCCGAGGAGCGGGCTCACGAAGAGGCGATACACATGCACGAGGAGTCTCGCGAGCAGGCTCACGCGGGAGTCCGCTCCTCGCTCTTCTCGGCGAGGCGAAACGCTTCTCGCACGCGCTCCGTGAGCCAGGCGAAGCCGTTCGACTCGGCGGCCTCCGCAAGACCCGGCCGTGCGGCGAGGACGAAGTCGTGGCCCGGCGGGACGCTCTCGCCGATCTCGTCCACCACGGCGCGAAGCCTCCGTTTCAGCCGGTTGCGAGCGACGGCGCCGCCGACCTTTCGGGAGATGGCGAAACCGAGGCGCGCCTCCCCGCTTGTCTGGTCGTCGCGTCCCCGTGGGAAGGAGTAGAGAACGAGGTAGCGCGTCGAGACGGAGCGACCGCGCCGGTATACGGCGTCGAAGTCCCGCGAGCGGGACAGTCGGCGGCGGCGCTTCACGGCGGCTCTCAGGCGGAGAGGCGCGTCCGGCCCTTCGCCCGCCGTCGCTTGACGATCGCTCGTCCCGCGCGGGTTCGCATGCGAGCGCGGAATCCATGCCGGCGCTTTCGCCGGCGCACGTTCGGCTGGAAGGTTCGCTTCACGGTCGCTTGATCACCCGAGACCGGGCGGCGGTTGGTTCGAGACGGGCGGCCTCGGACGGCCGCCTGGCCAGTATAGAGGAGCGGTCCGGGCGTCTTCGCCACTTCCGGTTGGTGTTCCGAGGCCGCAAACTGGTCACTGGTCGAAATCCACAGCGCGGGGTCGCATGACAAGTGCGATGACGCTGGATGTCCACACTGTGGAGACGCCTGTGGAAAACATAGAAAGCGCTGCAAAATCGCGGCTTCCCGGGAGTCGTTTTTCCCCAGGCGGAGGCGTTGTGGGGCCCGGGACAGGGTGTTATGATCGCCGGCCTTCGAGCGACGGCGGCAAGCGTCTGGAGGCTGTGGTGCAACGTCTCGAGTTGAGCGCGGAGACTCTCTGGACCGAGGTTTCGCGACGACTTCAGGAAGCACTGAACGAGCGGACCTACAGAACGTGGTTCGGCGAGACGCGTGGCGAATCACTCGACGAGGACCGGTTCGTGGTCGTCGTTCCCAACGACTTCACTCGAGAATGGATCGAGAACCACTTCCGCGGGCTCGTCGAGGCGAGCGTTCGAGACACGCTCGGCGACGAGCGCCGCGTCCAGCTCGTCGTCGAGCAGCCGTCTGGGCCGGCCTCCTGGGACGCGAGACCCGCGTCGGTACCGTGGCCTCTCGAGCACGAAGGCGACGAGCGAGCGGCGCGCGCGTCCGGGCTCAACCCGAAATACTCGTTCGACCGCTTCGTAATCGGCTCCTCCAACCGGTTTGCCCACGCCGCCGCGCTCGCCGTCGCCGAGGTGCCGGCGAAGGCGTACAACCCGCTCTTCATCTACGGCGGCACCGGGCTCGGCAAGACGCACCTCCTCCAGGCGATCACGTCCTACGTCGCCGAGCACGCAGGCGGCCTTACCGCCCGCTACGTGACGAGCGAAAGCTTCATGAACGACTTCATCAACTCGCTTCGCGACAAGCGGATCGAGGGGTTCAAGCATCGCTACCGCCACTACGACGTCCTCCTCGTCGACGACATCCAGTTCCTCGAGCACAAGGAGCGGATCCAGGAGGAGTTCTTCCACACCTTCAACTCGCTCTACGAGGCGGGGCGGCAGATCGTGATCTCCTCCGACCGACCGCCACGCGACATCGCCACCCTCGAGGCGCGGCTCCGCTCTCGCTTCGAGTGGGGCCTCATCACCGACATCCAGCCCCCCGACCTCGAGACGAGGATCGCGATCCTGCGGAAGAAGGTGCACGCGGATGGAACCCACGTCCCGGATCCGCAGGTTCTCACCTTCATCGCGAGCAGGATCTCGACGAACATCCGAGAGCTCGAAGGCGCGCTCACGCGCGTCATCGCGTTCTCGTCGCTCACGAGCCGACCGATGACGGTCGACCTCGCGCAAGAGGTGCTCAAGGACGTCTTCCCACAGGGCGAGATGCAGGAGGTCTCGGTCGAGCGGATCCAGGAAGCGATCGTCGAGCGATTCGGGATCTCGCTCCAGGAGCTGACCGGCGATCGCCGGTCTCAGTCGATCGTCTATCCGCGACAGGTCGCGATGTACCTCTGCCGAGAGCTGACCGACAGTTCCCTCCCCAAGATCGGGAAGAAGTTCGGGGGCCGCGACCACACGACGGTGATCCACGCGACGACGAAGATCGCCAAGCTGATCAAGGAAGACCGGAGCGTCTACAACCTCGTCCAGGAGCTCACCGCGCGCGTCAAGCAGGTGCGGTGAGCTTCTCTGTGCACGAGTCGCACGAAGTTGTGGGTTTGGCGGCGAGCGTCCGCGGACCTGCTGAAAACTCCTGTTTCTCCCCACCGCCTCTCCACGGAGCGTTCCGAGAGCCCATGCGCCGCGGGCGCCGTCATCCCCATCTCTCACACTGCCTACGACTACGACGAGGTTCTTTTAAATGAGTGCTCTCGATACGGTTGTCGGCAGCCGGATGAAGGTGACGTGCCAGAGCGAGGAGCTCGCCGAGAAGCTTGCGGTTGCCGGCCGTGGCGTCTCCACCCGTACGAGCGTCCACGTTCTCACCGGCCTGCTTCTGCACGCCGAGGGTGATCGTCTCTCGATCGCCGCGACCGACATGGAGATCTCGCTTCGGCTCGCACTCGAGGCGGACGTCGAGGACGAGGGTTCGGTCGTCGTACCGGGCCGGCTGTTGTCGGACATCGCCCGCCTTCTTCCTCCCGGCCGCGTCTCGCTCGAGTTTCGGGCCGAGGAGGGGCTGGCGCGTCTCGCGTGCGGGCCCGCGGCCTACGCCCTCCACACGTTCAGCGCCGAGGACTTCCCCCGCCTTCCCGACA
>JALZFU010000107.1 GCA_030861385.1 Actinomycetota bacterium | reverse complement strand
CGATGGACGAGACGCCGGGGGACGCCGCCCGCACGAAGCGCTCGAGCTCGCTTTTCGCCGTCTCCCGCGCAGTCCGCACCGGGGAGGCGGATGCCGCGGTCTCGGCCGGGAACACGGGGGCGTTTCTCGCCGCCGGCCTCCTCGAGATCGGCCGCCTGCCCGGCGTCCACCGGCCCGCCATCGCGATCCCGCTTCCGGCGCTCGGTGGCCCCTCCGTCCTCATCGACGGCGGGGCGAACGCCGACGCCCGCCCGGAGCACCTCGTTCAGTTCGCTCACATGGGATCCGTCTTCTCGGTCGAGGTCCTCGGCGTCCCCGAGCCCTCGGTCGGCCTCCTCTCGATCGGGGAGGAGCGAGACAAGGGAAATCGGCTCGTCCGCGAGGCGCACCGGCTCCTCGTCGAGGCGGACGTCCGCTTCGCCGGGAACGTGGAAGGACGCGATCTCCTGCTCGGCGCCGCGGACGTCGTCGTTTGCGACGGCTTCACCGGGAACGTGGCCCTGAAGACGCTCGAGGGCGGAATCGCGACGGCGCTCGGGAGCCTTCGCGAGGAGGTGGCCGCGACTGCGCGGGGCAAGCTCGGCGGTCTCCTGATCCGACCTGCGGCCCGCGCGCTCCGCGAGCGGCTGAACCCGGAGACGTACGGCGGCGCGTACCTCCTCGGGCTTCGCGGCCTCCTCGTCATCGCCCACGGAAACTCGTCGCGAACGGCGATCGCGAACGCGCTTCGCCTCGCCGCCCGCGGGGTCGAGGGTCGCGTCGTCGAACGGATCGCCGGGCGGCTCGCCGAGGCGCGGGCGGTCGTTCGGGGCTAGACGACGGCTCGTGCTAGCATCCGGCGTCTTTTCGGGAGAAACGGCAAGCGCAGGAGACGAGATGGCAGCATCCCGTGAAGAGATCTACGACCGGGTCAAGGACGTCCTGGTCGACCAGCTCGGGATCGAGGAGAGCGAGATCAGCGAGGAGGCCTCGTTCCAAGAGGATCTGAACGCGGATTCGCTCGACCTCGTCGAGCTCATCATGGAGCTCGAGGACCAGTTCGGAATCAAGATCTCCGACGAGGACGCCCAGGGCATTCAGAGCGTCGGGCAGGCCGTCGATTACATCGCCAGCCATCAGTAGGGCCGTCCGCGCGCAACCGGGCCACGCGGAGCTTCTCGAGCTGATCGAAGCGCTCCCCGAGGAGCGCCTCGCCCGCGTCTTCACGCACACGTCCTGGGCGGCGAGCCGCGCCGACTCGTACGAGCGCCTGGAGTTCCTCGGCGACAGCGTCCTCGGCCTCGCGATCGCCCGCGAGCTCTACGAGCGCTTCCCCGAGCATCCGGAAGGGCAGCTTGCGAAGCTCCGGGCGCATATCGTCTCGCGCCAAAGCTGCGCTGCCGTCGGCGCTCACCTCGGGCTCGGCCGGAAGCTCGTCGAGCGTGCAGGGAACTCCGTTGCCGGCGAGGAGGCCGAGCGCCTCGCCGTCAACCGAAACGTCCTGGCGGCGCTCGTCGAGGCGGCGCTCGGGGCTCTCTACCTCGAGCACGGCTTCGAGCTCATCCGGCCCGTCGTGCTCGCCGCGTTCGCCGATCGGATCGACTACGCGCTCACCGAGTACGTCGACTACAAGACCGAGCTCCAGGAGGAGCTCGCGCGGCGGAACCTGAGCGTCTCGTACTCGGTCGTCGACGTCGAAGGCCCGCCGCACGAGCGCCGCTTCACCTCGGCCGCGGTCGTCGACGGCTCGCAGGCGGGCGTCGGTCGCGGCGCCTCCAAGAAGGCGGCCGAGCAGAACGCCGCCCGTGAGGCGCTCACGCGCCTTCGCGAAGCGTAGGCGCCAGCAGCTCTCGCCATCCGCTTGCCCGGTCATTCTTCCCGCGCGTGTACTTGCGCTCTGTTCGCCTGCGCGGCTTCAAGACGTTCCCCGATCTCGCCGAGATCCGGCTCGAGCCCGGTGTCGCGGTCGTCGTCGGGCCGAACGGCTCCGGGAAGTCGAACATCGCCGACGCGGTGGTCTGGGCGGCCGGCAGCCTCAGTCCTTCCGAGCTTCGCGCCGAGAAGCCCGATGACGTCCTCTTTGCCGGGTCGGCCACGAGGCCGACGTCCGACTTCTGCTCCGTCGAGCTCGTCTTCGACAACGCCGACGGCGCGGGGCCGCTGCCGTTCGCCGAGCTCTCGGTGACGCGACGGCTCGAGCGCGGCGGCGAGGGACAGTACCTCGTGAACGGCGCCCACGTTCGCCGGACGGATCTCGTCGAGCTCCTCGCCGACATCGGGCTCGGCGGGGAGCTCCAT
Source organism: Actinomycetota bacterium (assembly GCA_030861385.1). GTDB lineage: Bacteria > Actinomycetota > Thermoleophilia > Gaiellales > Gaiellaceae > JALZFU01. Next base: position 178 of record JALZFU010000107.1, on the reverse strand, counting down.
TCCGTCATCGGGCAGGGCCGAGTCGAGCAGGTGCTGGCGTCGAGGCCGGCCGACCGGCGGGCGCTCGTCGAGGAGGCGGCGGGCCTCGGGCGCTTCAAGCGGCGCCGCCGCCGTGCCGAGTTGAAGCTCGCGCGCGTCGCCGAGCAGGTCGAGCGCGTTCGCGACCTCGAGGTGGAGG
>JALZFU010000078.1 GCA_030861385.1 Actinomycetota bacterium | reverse complement strand
GATGAGCGCAGCGAGAAGGAAGAGCGCCGGGACGGCCCGGCGCACGAGGAGCGCAAGGGCCACCGCCCCCGCAAAGCTCGTCGCGGCGTGCCCCGACGGGAACGAGGCCCCCACCGTTCCCCCGAGGAGCGGCTCTGGCTCCCCGAGCCGCTCGAACGGGCGCGGGCGGTCGACCGCGACCTTGATCGCCGTCGCCAGGAGGTCGGCCGTCCAGACGGCGGCCGCCGTCGTCGCGGTCGTCGCGGCGACGGACCGACCGGCCCAGCGGGCGAGGAGCGGCGCGAGCGCGATCCAGACGAGCCCGGCGTAGCCGACCAGGGAGAGGGCGACGAAGATCGGGTCGAGGAAGCCGACGCGGTGCTCGACGACCCAGAGAAAGAGATGCCGGTCAGCGGACGTGGCTCTTAGGCGCGCAGTATCTGCCGTGTCGACGCGAGAAGCTGCTCGGGGTCGAACGGTTTCCCGATGAACGCCTGCGCGCCGCGTCCCTCCGCCGCCGCCTCGTGCTCGTCGAGCTTGCCGCTGAACATGATCACCGGAATTGCCCCGACGCCGTGCTTCTCCTGCACGCGCTGCAGCATCTCCCAGCCGGTCATTCGCGGCATCATGACGTCGAGGAGGATGAGGTCGGGCCGTTCCTCGCCGAGCGCCTCGAGCCCCTCCTCCGCGCTCGCCGCCTCGCGGACCAGGTATCCCTCGATCTCGAGGTTCGACCGCAGGAAGTCGCGCAGCCCCGCGTCATCGTCGACGACGAGCACGAGCGGCCGCGATCGCCGGGATCCTCGCGAGGCGCCGAGGAACTGATCCAGGTCGCCCCGTCGAAAGCGTCTGTGCCCTCCCGGAGTGTAGAAGGCGGGAAGCCGCCCGGTGTCCGACCACTTGCGGATCGTGCTCTGCGCGACGCCGAGGTACGTCGCCGCCTGGCCGAGCGTCAGCCACTCTCCCGTTCGGCCCGCCGCCTGCACATCTCCGCCGCTGCGGTCTCGCTCGCTCGCCAATGCCGACCCCCGAGAAGCCGTTCGAAGCCCCGAGAAAGGGTAAAGCTCCTGCATTCTTCCCTATTCGGAGGCGCTCGTAACCGTCACGGTACGAGTGACCGGGGGTAGCGTCCCGGGCTCGATCGTTCGGATTCGCATCTGGGTACCGCCGGGTCGCGGCGCCTCCTCGACGGCGCGCCCGAGCGAGTAGCCGAGGAGGAAGAGAACGGCCGCGGCGACGAGAGCGAGGGCGACGCGGACGATCCGGCGCCTGCGCACGTGCCGGGCGTCGACGTGAGCCCGTGCACGTCTCTCGACGACGAGGCCGCCCCGCCCTCCGGGCGCGGTCACGGTCGGTAGTCGCTGGCTCCGTGCGCGTACTGACCGAATGCGGCGTCCTGGACGAGCGCGGCGTCGCGGACCCCGGCGACAGCGCGTGGCGGCGCCGCCCGGACGACGACGTCGCGTACCCAGTCCTCCGCGCCGGCGTACGTCTCGGCCAGCTCCGCCAACGTGAACGTCTGCCCGACGCGACGCCTGAGCTCGTCGAGAACGGCGTCGACGAGCGTCGCGAGCTGTCGGTAGCGCGCCGGGTCTGCTTGCGCGGCCGCGAGCCGCCTCGCCCCCTCGTCCCACTGGTGGCGCGCCGTTGTCAGCACGTGTCCGCCTCGGGAAGCGCCCGCGAGCAGCGGGCGTCCGGGCACCATCGCTCGCCGGCCTCGGCGACGACGCGCTCCCCGAGCTCGTAGCGCGGCGACGCGAGCGCGAACGCCGCGTGGGCGTGGAGGCACTTGAGGCCGGACCGCTCGCGCGTCCCGCCGATTCCCCCGTCGAACTCGGGACGGAGCTGCCTTTGCTCGGCGTCCGCGCGGGCGAGGCTCGCGCCGAGCTCCGGGTCGTCGGCGGCGTTTCGCGCCCACCGGGCAACCCCGCCCTCGGCTTCGAGACGGGAGACGGCGGCGACGAGCCACGGGCAGGTCAGGTAGTACGTCGTCGGAAAGGGTCGGCCGTCGGGAGTGAACGCGTCCTGTTCCGTGACGGCCGGAAAACCGTGCCTGCACCGGACGGCGACCCGGCGGAACGGACGCGCTGGGCGGCCAAGCTGCCACGAGACGACGGCCGTATCGTCCACCGCGGCATCGTATCGATGGGCCTCGTCACGGCACGGACGGCGCGTGCGGGAGGCCGGTGACGATGAAGAGGCGCTCGCCGGGACGGACGAGGCCGAGCTTGCGCGCCTCGCGAACGACGTACTCGTCGGTTCGCGCGTACTCGAGCCGCAGCGCGAGCCGCCGCCGCTCGCGCTGGAGCGCGTCGATCTCGACTCGTCGGTGCGCGACCTCGTCGCGAGCCGAAAGGTAGGCGCGGAGGGGCTGCACGTACGCCACGACGATCAGGCCGAGCACGACCACCGCGAGCCAGCGGAGGGCCAGCTTCGAGCGCGAGGGGCGTTGGCGTGCCATGTCGCACCTCTTCGCGCGGACACAGGCCCCTCCTCCTGTACGGTCGACGGGTGGATCTCCGGATCCGGCCGGGGAGAGGCGAAGACGCGCCCGCGGTCGCGGCGGTCTTCTCGGAAGCGGCACGCGCCGGCTGGAGCCGTCTTTTCCCGCCCGCCTGGTTCGATGCGCTCGACGCCGCTCCCGAACGCTTCCGGCGCGACCTCGAGGGCTTCGAGTGGGCCGAGGTGCTCGTAGCCGAGGAGGACGACGAGATCCTCGGGTTCGCGACCGTCCGTCCCTCGGCGGACGGCGATGCGGACGAGACGGTCGGCGAGCTCCACATGCTCTACGTGCGCCCTGCCGTTTGGGGTCGAGGCGTCGGCCGTGCTCTTCTCGCCGAGGCGGTGGCGGCGATCGCGCGGCGCGGATTCGGCGAGGCGACACTCTGGACGGAGGCGCGGAACGCCCGGCCGCGTCGCGTCTACGAGGCGGCGGGGTGGCGGCTGGACGGCCCGCGCCGGGTCCGGGCCTTCGGCGGCGCGACCGTCGTCGATGTCCGCTACCGGATCGCGCTCGCCCGCGACTGGCAGGAACGCCGCCCCTGAGCCACCCTGCCGGCTAGGCGGTCTCCACCTTGATCAGGTTGGTCGTTCCGGGAACGTTCACCGCCGTCCCGGCCGTGATGACGACTCGGTCGCCGGGGGCGACGATTCCGGTCGCGCGGGCGGCCTCGAGGGTCCGCGCCCAGAGATCTTCGACGTCGACGCACTCGTCGATCTCGCGCGGCACCACGCCCCATTCGATCGCGAGCTGGCACGCGGCGTGGTGCTTGTGCGTCGCGGCGATGACGGGACGCCGCGGACGGTACCGCGCGACGGCGGACGCCGTTCGGCCGCTGTAGGTCGGGACGAGGATCGCCTTCGCGTCGAGGGCTTCCGCGATGTCGCAGGCCGCGTTCGACATCGCCTCCCCGACCGTCGCGTACGGCTCGTCGGGATCCTTCTCGAGCTCGTGCCGGTAGCCGACGCTCGGCTCGACCGCGCGGGCGATCCGGTCCATGATCTCGACGCTCTCGATCGGGTATTCCCCGACGGCCGTCTCGCCGGAGAGCATGACGGCCGACGTCCCGTCGAGGACGGCGTTCGCGACGTCGCTCGCCTCCGCGCGCGTCGGCTCGGGATGACTGATCATCGACTCGAGCATCTGGGTGGCCGTGATGGCTGGCTTCCCCCGCTCGAGCGCGGCGAGGAGGATCCGCTTCTGAACGAGCGGGACCTCGGCCGGTCCGATCTCGACTCCGAGATCGCCGCGGGCGACCATGACCGCGTCCGCAAGCCGCAGGATCCCGCTCAGGTCGTCGACCGCCTCCGCCTTCTCGATCTTGGCGATGATCTGGGCGGGGGAGCCCGCGTCGTGGAGGAGCTCGCGAAGCTGGCGAACGTCGTTCGCCGACCGGACGAACGAGAGGGCGACGTAGTCGACGCCGAGACCGAGCGCGAACTCGAGGTCGGCGACGTCCTTCTCGGTGACGGACGGCACCGGGAGCGGGACGCCTGGGACGTTCACCCCCTTGTTCGCCGCCACCCGTCCTCCCGCGAGCACCGTGGCGACCACCCGCCCGCCGTTCACCCCCGTGACGCGGAGGCGAACGAGGCCGTCGTCGATCAGGACGTCGTCGCCCGGCCGGAGAACCTCGCTCAGCACGGACGGGGTGACGGGAAGACCGCCGTTCGCGCCGCCGTCCACCTCGCGGACGACCGTCACCTCCTCGCCCTCGCGAAGCTCGCGGGGCGTCGCCGACTTGCCGACCCGGAGCTTCGGGCCCTGGAGGTCGGCGATCAGGGCGAGCGGGCGGCCGGCGCGCCGCTGGCTCGCGCGTACGAGCTCGGCTCGCTCGGCGTGCTCGTCGTGCGACCCGTGCGAGAAATTGAGGCGCGCCGCGTCCATTCCGGCGCCGACGAGCCGGTCGAGCATGCGGGGGCTCGACGACGCGGGGCCGATCGTGCAGACGATCTTCGTCTTGCGCGCGGGCGGCGTCACGAGTTCAAAGTAGCGCCAGGCCCTGCTGCCCGGTCCTCGTCCGCTACGCTCGTCGCTCGCGCGTGCGCGGGAACGCCGTCCATCCGGGATAGACGGCGCGCTCGCCGAGCTCCTCCTCGATCCGGAGGAGCTGATTGTACTTCGCCACGCGGTCGGAACGCGAGGGCGCACCGGTCTTGATCTGGCCGACGCCGGTCGCAACCGCGAGGTCGGCGATCGTCGTGTCCTCGGTCTCGCCCGACCGATGCGACATGACGGCCCCATAGCCCGCCGAACGGGCGAGCTCGATCGCGTCGAGCGCCTCCGTCAGCGTTCCGATCTGGTTCACCTTGACGAGGATCGCGTTCGCGACGCCGGCCGCGATGCCGCGCCGGAGACGGTCGACGTTGGTCGCGAAGAGGTCGTCGCCGACAAGCTGGATCCGATCGCCGAGCCGCTTGGTCAGCACCGCCCACGCCTCCCACTCGTCCTCCGCGAGGCCGTCCTCGATGGAGACGAGCGGGTAGCTCTGCGCAAGCTCTCCCCAGAACTCGATCATCTCCTCGGTCGCGAGGTCGCGCCGCTCGCGCTCGAGCCGGTAGCGGCCTCCGTTCCAGAGCTCGCTCGCCGCCGGGTCGAGGGCGATCGCGACCCGCTCGGCGTGCCCGACCCGCTCGGCCGCCTCGATGATGGCGCGGATCGCCGCTTCGCTCCCGGGCAAGTCGGGCGCGAACCCGCCCTCGTCCCCGACCGCCGTCGCGAGCCCGCGCTCGTGCAGGAGAGCGTGCAGCGAGTGGAAGACCTCCGCGCCGACTCGCAGCGCCTCCGCGAAGCTCTCGGCGCCGGCGGGAACGAGCATGAACTCCTGCAAGTCGAGCGAGTTTTGGGCATGGGCGCCGCCGTTCACGACGTTCATGAGCGGCACGGGCAGCGTCTTCGCATCGCCGCCGCCGACCCACTCGTAGAGCGGCGCACCCGCTTCCGTTGCCGCCGCGCGGGCGACAGCGAGCGAGCAGCCGAGCACGGCGTTCGCCCCGAGCCGCGCCTTGTTCGGGGTGCCGTCGAGCTCGACGAGCATCCGGTCGAGGGCGCGCTGATCCTCGGCGTCGACTCCCCGGAGCACGGCCGCGATCTCGCCGTTCACGTTGGCGACCGCGCGAGCCACGCCTTTGCCGCCGAACGGCTCGCCGCCGTCGCGGAGCTCGACTGCCTCGAACCGACCCGTCGAGGCCCCGGACGGGACGGCTGCCCGACCGAACGCACCGGAGGCGAGGGCGACGTCGACCTCGACCGTCGGGTTCCCGCGCGAGTCGAGAATCTGCCGCGCGTGCACCGACGCGATCGCGCTCACGGTCGCTCGACCTTCTTCGCCAGGTCGAAGAAACGATCCTGGTCGGCGAGCGGGAGCTCCGCGAAGGCGAGGCCGCCCTCACGAGCGAGACGCTCGGCGGCGACGACCCGGGCTCGAAAGCGGTCGCTCGCCGCGCGAAGCGCGAGCTCTGGATCGACGTTGAGGCGCCGCGCGACGTTGACGCACGCGAAGAGGACGTCGCCGATCTCCCGGAAGTGCCGCTCGTCCGGCTCCGTCTCGGGCGCCGGATCGTGGCTCGGGAGCTCGCGGCGAAGCTCCTCGACCTCGTCCGCAAGATCGGCGAACGCGCCGGCCGCGTCTGGGTACTCGAAGCCGGCGCCGGCCGCACGCCTCTGCACCTTCTTGGCGTAGAGAAGCGCAGGAAGCGCCGGCGGGACATGGTGGAAGATCCCTTCGCGCGCCTCCTGCGCTGACTTCAACTCCTCCCAGCGAGCCTTCACCTCGCCCGGCGTACCCAGCTCGCCGGGCGAGTGGAAGACGTGCGGATGCCGGCGGACGAGCTTGTCGTGGGCTCGCCGCGCCACCGTCTCGAGGTCGCCCGCGTCCCGCTCCTCGAGGAGGAGCGAGAGGAAGTAGGTCTGAAAGAGGAGATCACCGAGCTCGTCGACGAGCTTCTCGTCCTCCCCGCTCGCGACGGCGTCGGCGCCCTCGTACGCCTCTTCCACCGTGTGCGGGACGATCGTGGCAGCCGTTTGAGCGCGGTCCCACGGGCACTCGCGGCGGAGCCGCGCCGCCAGGTCCCGGAGGTCGACGAGCGCCCGGGCGAGGGCGTCCGCGTCGCTCAGGCGCTACTCCTCGGTGGTGGAGGTAGCGCCCGTGCCGGTCTCGGTCTTCGGCGGCTCGAACCCCGCCGCGTAGACCGTCTCGCGCTCGGACTTCTCCTTCAGCCGCTCGAGCCAGTCACGGAGCGCCTTGGTCTTCTTCTGGTCCAGCAGCTGGCTGCGGATGTCGTCGTGGACGTCGGCGAGCGGGGTCACGTTCTCCTTCTTCACCGGCCCGTCCGCCTTGATGATGTGCCAGCCGAACGTCGTCTTCACCGGGCGCGAGATGTCCCCGGTCGGCAACGAGAACGCGGCCTTGTCGAACGGGGCCGCGGTGGTTCCCTTCGTGACCGCGAACTTGCCACCGTCCTTCGCCGTTTGGGTATCGGTCGAGAACCGCTTCGCGAGCTCGGCGAAGTTCGCCCCCTCCTGGAGACGGCGGTAGAGCTCGTCCGCCCGCGCCTTCGTCTTCACGAGGATGTGACGCACGTCGCGGCTCGCCGGGTGGGTGAAGTTCGCCTTGTTCTTCTCGTAGTAGTCCTTGATCTCGTCCTCCGAGACCTTCACGGCGTCGGTGATGTGCCTGTAGACCTTGTCGCGGAGCAGCCGCTCGCGCACCTCCTCACGCGCCTGCGCGAGCGTCAGACCTTGCTGCTCGAGAGCCTCACGCAGCTTCTTGTCGTCACCTCCGAACGCTTGCTTCCGGATCTTGTCGATCTCGCGGTCGACCTCCTCGTCGGTGACCTGGACGCCGAGCTCCCTCGCCTCGGCGCGGAAGGCGTAGCGGTCGACGAGGAACGCGACGGCACGGCTCTTGAGGTCGGCGTACTCGTCCGTGCCCGGCTTCGGGAACGGCTTCTTCTGCGCCTTGTAGTTCGCTTCCGCGCGCTTCATCAGCGAGTTGAACTCCGACCGCGGAATCGGGGTGTCGCCCACGATCGCGATCGCGCCCTCCTTGGCGACGTCCTCGGGCGTCGTCTTGTCCTCGCCGCCGCACGCGGCGAGCGCGAGCGGGAGCGCGCACGCGACGAGCAGGACGAGCTTCCGAGGGGAGCGGCGCATTTCGGAGAAAGGGCTCGCCTACGCGGCGAGCCGTAGTTCGAGGATAGCATCGACGAGCTCGAGCGCCGGGCCGAACCCGTCGCTTCGCCGCGAGACCTCGCGCCGCGCCGACGAGTAGACGGCGGTGTCGGCCGTCCGGCGAAGCTCCCGGAGCTCGGCTGAGCCGAGGAGGAGCGCGCCGAGCGTCGCCTTGCCGCCCCGCAGGACGAGGTAGTCGGCGCCGAGGCGGGCGAGCTTCAGTTTCGCCTCCTGGATGGAGAAGAGGTTTGCGACGGGCTCCGGAACCGGGCCGTACCGGTCCTCGACCGCCGCGTGGAGCTCGCGCAGCTCGTCCTCGGACTCGACGAGCGCGAGGCGTCGATGCAGGTCGATCTTCTGGGCCTCGACGTCGATGTAGGCGGCGGGGACGTACGCGTCGACCTGCGCCTCGACGCGGACAGGCCGCGCGACGGGACGGCGCGTCCCAGTGAGCTCGGCCACCGCCTCGCCCAGAAGCTCGACGTAGAGCTCGAAGCCGATCGCGGCCAGGTGGCCCGACTGCTCGGCGCCGAGGAGGTCGCCTGCGCCGCGGATCTCGAGGTCGCGCATCGCGATCGAGAAGCCGGCCCCGAGCTCGGTGTGGTCGGCGAGGGCGGCAAGGCGGGAGCGGGCCTCCGCCGTCAGCTCCTGTCCGTCCGGGTAGAAGAGGTATGCGTGAGCGGTCACGTCGCTTCGCCCGACGCGACCACGGATCTGGTAGAGCTGCGCGAGGCCGAGGGTGTCGGCGCGCTCGACGACGAGCGTGTTCGCCTGCGGAATGTCGAGCCCGGACTCGATGATCGTCGTCGTCACGAGGACGTCGGCGTCGCCGGCGAGAAACGCGAGCATCCGCTCCTCGAGCTGGCGCTCGGGCAGCTGACCATGGACGACGAGGAAGCGGAGCTCGGGCAAAAGCTGTCGAAGCTTCTCGCCGGCCTCCTCGATCGTCTCGACGCGGTTGTGCAGGAAGAACGACTGCCCGCCCCGCTCGTGCTCGCGTCGGAGGGCGAGCGCGACGAGGTCCTCGTCGTGCTCGCCGACGTGCGTCCGGATCGGTCGGCGGCCCTGCGGCGGCGTCTCGATCACGCTGATGTCGCGAAGGCCGGAGAGCGACATGTGGAGCGTGCGCGGGATCGGCGTCGCCGTGAGCGCGAGGACGTCGACCTCGAGGCGGAGCTGGCGCAGGAGCTCCTTCTGGCCGACGCCGAAACGCTGCTCCTCGTCGACGACGACGAGGCCGAGCTC
>JALZFU010000066.1 GCA_030861385.1 Actinomycetota bacterium | reverse complement strand
CGCCGCCCCCGCCCGGCGCGACTCGAGCTTTCGCATCGACGTCGTGCGGGCGGCCCAGCCGATCGGAACGAGCGCCGCGCTCTTTCGTCGCGTCCTCCACCGGCTCGACGACGAGGGGATCGGAGGGCAGCTCTCGGTCCTCGGGGCCGGAGGCGCAACCGACGAGGAACGGGACGGGGAGGCGATCGCCCCCGCTCGCGGGCTGGCCGGCCAGTGGCTCGCGCTCCTCGACGGGCTTCCGCCGGACTGGTCCCACCTTCTCGCCCAGCTCGATCTCGACTCGAGCGACTTCCTCGAGCGGGCGGCTCTCCTCATGGTCCCGACCAACCCGGAACCGCTCCCGGGCTCGCGCTCCTTCCGCTTCCGCGTCGCGCAGCGAGTTGGCTATGGCGTCTCGCCCGGGATGGCGCGGCGCTCGTGCGAACGCCTCGACCGGGAGCGCATTACGGGCCGGCTCTCCCTCGTCCAGGTCGTCTCCGACGCGCGCCCGGTCGCGACGCAGGGCCCCGTATGGCGGATCGGCGGACGAGCCGTGTGAACGAGCGCGAGCGACCGCAGGTCTCGTGGAAGGCGATCGAAGAGGACGCCGACCTCCTCTCGGCCGACGGTACTCGCGCGGGGCGTGTGAGCCGCGTCGTCGGCGACCCCGAGGCCGACGTCTTCACCGGGCTTGCCGTCCTCGTCGAGACGTTCCGCGGCGAGCGGTTCGTCGCCGCCGAGCGGGTCGTCGGGATCTGGCCCGAGCAGGTTCGCGTCTCGCTCACGCAGGAGGAGATCGAGGCGCTTCCTAAGTACGAGGACGTACCGGTCGTCCGCTGGCGGCCGGGTGCGCTTGGCGGCGTCTTCAGCCGCCTGTTCGGCGGCCGCCGGCGCTAGCCGACCGGCGAAGCTCGCCGACACCCTCCCGCGACTCTCGCAGCACCGTCTCGAGAAGGTGGAAGGACGAGAGCACGTGCTCGCGGGCGAGCGCGCGCGCTCCGGCGCCGCTTCCGGCCGCGACCGCCTCGCTGATCGCGCGATGCTGGCGCACGTTCAGCTCGAAGAGCTCGCTGACGTCGAGGCTTCCCGCGTTCCAGACGGCCGAGCCCGAGAACGTCCGTCGGGCACTCTTCGCGATCCTCTCCACCATCGGCGCGGCGGCGATCCGGTAGATCACGTCGTGGAAGGCGTGGTTGCCTCGAACCCACGCGCTCGTCAAGTCCCACCGGTCGTCTTCGCTCGCGTCGGCCAGGCGCTCGGTCGCGTCGGCAAACCGGGCGTTGGCGGCGTCGAGCTCGGCGATGTCGGCGTCCGTCCGCTTGGTTGCCGCGAGCTCGGTAGCGAGGCTCTCGAGCTCGGCGCGGACGAGGAACGCCTCGTAGAGCGCGTCGTGAGCGAGGGTGCGCACGCGCGCGCCTCGGTTCGCCTCGAACGAGACCAGCCCGAGCGCCGTCAGCCGGCCGAGCGCCTCGCGGACGGGCGTCCTCGAGACGCCGAAGCGGGCGGATAGCTGGTCCTGCCGAAGGACCGACCCGGGCGCGATCTCGCCCGAGACGATCTCCTCCTCGAGCTCGACGGCGAGCTCGTCGGCCTTCGTCCCGTCCGTCACGGCCCCGCGAGCGCCCCGGCCCGGACGAACTGCGCCTCCTCGGTCGAGCCCCTGAGCGCGAGCGTCGAGCTCTCGCCGCTCGTGACGGCGTCGAGCACGGCGTCGAAGTACCCGGCTCCCACCTCGCGCTGATGTCGCGTCGCCGTGTAGCCCTCGTCTTCGAGCTCGAACTCGTGCTCCTGGAGGCGAACGTACGCCGGCATCCCCTCGGCCGCGTACCCGAGCGCGAGCTCGTACATCGCCGCGTTCAGGGAATGGAAGCCGGCCAGCGTGATGAACTGGAACTTGTAGCCCATCGCGCCGAGCTCGCGCTGGAAGCGCGCGATCTCGTCGTCGCCGAGGTGCTTGCGCCAGTTGAACGACGGCGAGCAGTTGTACGCGAGGAGCTTCCCAGGGAAGCGCTCGTGAATCGCCTCGGCGAAGATCCGCGCCTCGTCGAGGTCGGGCGTCGACGTCTCGCACCAGATGACGTCGGCGTACGGGGCGTACGCGAGCGCCCGCGCGATCGGCGCCTCGATCCCGGGCCGAACACGGAAGAAGCCCTCGGCGGTTCGCTCACCGGTCAGGAAGGGTCGGTCGCGCTCGTCGACGTCGCTCGTGAGAAGCGTCGAACTCAGCGCATCGGTCCGCGCGACGAGGACGGTCGGGACGCCGGCGACGTCGGCGGCGAGCCGCGCGGCGACGAGCGTCCGGATGAATTGGCCCGTCGGAACGAGAACCTTCCCCCCGAGATGGCCGCACTTCTTCTCGGACGCAAGCTGATCCTCGAAGTGGACGCCCGCCGCGCCCGCTTCGATCATCGACTTCATGAGCTCGAACGCGTTCAGCGGGCCACCGAACCCGGCCTCCGCGTCGGCGACGATCGGCACCACCCAGTCGCGGCTCGGGCGACCCTCGGCCGATTCGATCTGGTCGGCGCGGAGGAGGGCGTTGTTCAGGCGCCGGACGAGCGCGGGCGCGCTGTTCGCCGGGTAGAGGCTCTGATCGGGATAGGTGGCGGCGGCCAGGTTCGCATCGCCGGCCACCTGCCAGCCGGAGAGGTAGATCGCCCTCAGGCCCGCGCGCACCATCTGGACCGCCTGGCCGCCCGTGAGCGCGCCCAGGGCGGCGACGTAGTCCTCCTCGTGGAGAAGCGTCCAGAGTCGCTCGGCGCCGCGACGCGCGAGCGTGTGCTCGATGGCGAGAGACCCTGCAAGCCGCGCCACGTCCTCGACCCCGTACGGGCGCTCGATCCCCGCCCATCGATCGCCGCGCCACGCGGCGTCCAGCGTCTCCGTCACCCGCCCGTTCTCGCCCATCCGTTTCCTCCCGCAGTCGTGAGTCGCCCAGTATGCCATATTCGGATCCGAAACTAGGGTTTGTGGGGCGCGGCCGGCCGCATTCGACCGGAATCGGATCCGATTACGCGCGCAGCTCAGCGCGGAAGCGCTCCGCGAGCGCCTGCACGATCCGCTCGCGGATTCGGCGGGCGTCCTCGTCGGAGAGCGTGCCCTCGCGAGACTGAAAGGCGACTCGGAAGGCGATCGACTTTCGCCCGTCCGGGATCTGGCCGCCGCGATAGACGTCGAAGACGCGGATCTCGCGAAGGTCGGGGCTCGCCTCGCGCGCCGCGGACATTACCTCGGCGACGGAGACGTCCTCGTCGACCACGAACGCGAGGTCCTGCCGGACGGCCGGGAAGGGGATCACCTCCTGGTAGAGGACACGGCTCGGAAGCGCGTCGAGGAGCGCCCCGAGGTCGAGCTCGAACGCGGCCCACCCTTCGCCGAGCCGCGGGTGCAGCTCGCCGACGACGCCCTGCGCGAGCGAGGCGGTCTTGCCCGGATGGAGGAGCTCATGCGTCCCTCGCTCGAACGCGGGCTCGAGCTTGAGCGCCTCGAGGAGCGTGTCGACGACGCCCTTCGCGTCGAGGTATTCGCCGGCGAGGACGCCGGCGACGCGGCGTCGCTCCGACGCGAGGTCGCCGTTCGGCAGGTAGACGCGGGCGATCTCGAAGAGCGCGACGTCTTCGTTTCCGATCTCGCGGTTTCGGCTTGCGGCCTCGAAGAGGCTCGGGATCAGCGTCGTCCGGAGGATCGCCTGCTCGGCTGTCATCGGGTTCGAGGGACGAAGCGCGTCCGGATCCGGGTCGCCGGCGACGAGGCTCGGGGTATAGGCCTCGTCGAGTCCACAGCCGACGAGGACGTCCTCGACGAGCCGGCGGAGCTTCTGGAGCGCGTCGAGGCGTCCGTAGAGCTCGCGCCGCGCGGGGAAGGTGAAGGGCACCTCGTCGAGCTTGAAGCGCGCGACCTCCTCGACGAGGTCGATCTCACGCGTCACGTCGCGCGCCCGCCATGTCGGGACCCGAACCGCTCCGTCGAGCTCGAAGCCGAGGCGCGCGAGGATGTCGTGCTGCTCGCGCGCCGCGACGTCGAGGCCGAGGACGGCGCTCGTGCGCTCCGGCCGGAGCGTGACCCGCGGCGGCTCCGGGAGCCCGGCGTGCACGTCCACCGCACCCGTCCAGCGCGCGCCCGCGAGCTCGACGATCAGCTCGGTCGCGAGGCGCGCCGCGTGTCCGGCGAGATGGGGGTCGACCCCCTTCTCCCAGCGGTTCGAGCCCTCGGTTCGGAGGGAGAGCCGCTCGGACGTGCGAAGGACGGTGACGGGCTCGAAGTTCGCCGACTCGAGGAGAACGCTCGTCGTGCGGCCGGTGACCTCCGTCTCCTCGCCGCCCATGACCGCCGCGAGGGCGACGGCGCGTTCGTGGTCGGCGATCAGGAGGTCGCGCGGGTCGAGGTCGCGGACCTGACCGTCGAGCGTCGTCAGCTTCTCGCCGTCGTGCGCCCGCCGAACGACGATCCCGCCGTGGACCGTCTCCCAGTCGAAGGCGTGGAGCGGGTTTCCGAGCGCGAGCATGACGTAGTTCGTCACGTCGACGACGTTCGAGATGGGCCGCATCCCGGCGGCCAGGAGCCGAGCCTTGAGCCAGACGGGCGAGGGCGCGATCGCGACGTTTCGGAAGATCCGCCCGATGTAGCGTGGGCACCCCTCGTAATCGTCGACGGCGACGGGAACCGGCTCGTCGCCGGCGCGCTCGGGCTCGCGTCCGGGCCACGGGGCGAGCTCGCCGTCGAAGAGCGCTGCCACCTCGCGAGCGATCCCGTAGACGGAGAGCAGGTCGGGGCGGTTGGGCGTCGTCTCGACCTCGAGCACCTCGTCGACGAGCGGCAGCACGTCGGCGAGCGGCGTCCCGATCGGAAGCGCCCCGTCGAGGACCATGATCCCGGAGTGGTCGGTCCCCAGCTCGACCTCGTCCTCGGCCAGGATCATCCCCTCGGACACCTCGCCGCGGAGCTCGCGCCGCTCGAGGCGAAGTCCGCCGGGAAGCGTGGCGCCCGGGAGCGCGACGGCCACGGTCGCGCCCGGGCCGAAGTTCCAGGCGCCGCAGACGATCTGCCGCGGCTCGCCGTCGCCGACGTCGACGCGGCAGACCTGAAGGCGGTCGGCGTTCGGGTGCTTCGCCGCCTCGAGGACGCGCCCGACGCGAAAGAGCCCGAGGTTTCCGTCCTCGTCCCGAACTCCGCGGCGGACGATGCGCTCGACCTCGCAGGTCGAGACGGAGAGGCGCTCGGCGATCGCCTCCGTGGAGGCGTCGACGCGCACGTACTCGCGCAGCCAGCTGACGGGAACCTTCATCGGCCGGGCGTCCGCGCGAGCGAGGGACGCGCCGCCGCCGCGGACGTCGTCGAGGGCATCAGAACTGGCGCGCGAAGCGCAGGTCGTTCGTCCAAAGCTCGCGAATGTCCGGGAGCCCGTGCCGGAGGATCGCCATCCGCTCGAGGCCCCAGCCGAAGGCGAAGCCCGAGACCTCGTCCGGGTCGTAGCCGACGAAGCGGAGCACGTTCGGGTCGACCATCCCGGAGCCGCCGATCTCGATCCAGCCTGAGAAGCGGCAGAGCGAGCACCCCTTGCCGTCGCACTGGAAGCACGAGACGAGCGCCTCGACGGACGGCTCCGTGAAGGGGAAGAAGTGCGTCAGGAACTTCGCTTCGCGCTCCTCGCCGAAGAGCGCCCGGAGCAGATGGCGAAGCGTCCCCTTGAGGTCGGCGAGCGTGATCCCGCGATCGACCGCGAGCCCCTCGACCTGGTGGAAGATCGGGTAGTGCGTCGCATCCGCCGTGTCGCGGCGGTAGCAACGGCCGAGCGACACCATGAAGACGGGTGGGGGCTTCGACTCCATCGTGTGGATCTGCGAGGGCGACGTCTCCGTACGGAGCACGTGCTCGTCGTCGAGATAGAAGGTATGGAGCCGCGAGCGGGTCGGGTGCGCGGGGCCCATGTTGAGGGCATCGAAGAGGTAGCGGGTGGTCTCGATCTCGCGCCCGTCGACCACCTCGTACCCCATGCCGAGGAAGATCTCCTCCACCTCGCGCCGGATCTGGGTGATGAGGTGGAGGTGACCGCGTCGCCGCCGACGGCCCGGAAGCGTCACGTCGACGCGGTCTTCGATGAGAATGCGGTCGAGCTCGGCCCGCTCGAGCTCGCCGCGTCGGCGCTCGACCGCCTCCTCGAGACGTTCGCGGACGGCGTTCAGAGTCATCCCGGTCTCCCGGTCGCGGACGGCCCGGAGCGCTTGCTTGAGCTCGCTCTGGCGGCCGAGAAACTGGATCCGCGCCGCCTCGACGGCGTCGATCGTCGGGGCGGTCTCGAGCGCGCGTACGGCCTCGTTTTCGTAGGCCTGCCAACCCATCGAGCGACTGTAGCATCGCCCTATTCGCGCCCCTTTCGAGAGGAAGCAGGCTCCCGTCCGAACGCGGCGCCCGTGAGCGCATACGACGCGATCGCAGAGCTCTACGACGCCTGGAGCCGGAGCGTCACGGAGGACGTCGGCTTCTACGTCGAAGAGGCGCTCGCCGCGGAGGGGCCGGTGGTCGAGCTCGGCGTCGGAACCGGCCGGATCGCGATCCCGACGGCGCTCGCGGGCGCCTCCGTGATCGGGATCGACTCGTCGCCCGCGATGCTCGCCGTCTGCCGCGCACGTGCGGAAGCGGCGGGCGTCGCCGCCCTCCTCGACCTCCGCGAGGGCGACATCCGCCGCCCGCCCGTCGAGGGCGAGTTCGGGCTCGTGACGGCGCCGTTTCGGTCGCTTCTCCACCTCCAGTCGGACGACGAGCGGCAAGCGACCCTGGCGGCAGCGCTCGTCCTCCTTCGCCCCGGCGGACGCTTCGTCTTCGACGTCTTCACCCCTGGGAGCGACGACATCGCCGAGACGCACGCGCGCTGGCTCGAGCGAGAGCCGGGCATCTGGGAGCGCGCCGAGTGGGACGTGGAGAACCGGACCCTGACGCTCGCCGTGCGCGGCGCCACGGGTGAGACGTGCATGCAGCTCGCCTGGCTTCCGCCGGACGGCTGGCTCGAGCTCCTCGTCGGCGCCGGCTTCGAGGTGGTCGCCTGCTACGGGTGGTTCGACCGGCGTCCCTACGCGGGCGGCGAGGACACGGTCTGGGTCGCGCGAGCGCGCTCGTAGAGCGCGATCGCCCCGGCCATCGCGACGTTCAGCGACTCGGCGGGCGCGGCG
>JALZFU010000003.1 GCA_030861385.1 Actinomycetota bacterium | reverse complement strand
GTGTGAAGGCGATCTCGAGCCCGGCCGCTTCGACGGCGCCGCCGAGGAGGCCGCGGCGCCCGAACAGGGTGAGGAGCGCGATCCCCGCCACCGCAGGCGGTAGGACGAGCGGGAGCTCGATCGCCGTCACGACGAGGCCGCGCCCGCGGAAGCGCCGCGTCCCGAGGAAGTAGGCGGCCGGCGTGCCGAGGAGGAGGACGAGCGCGTGCGCGACGAGGCCTGTCTGGAGCGTTACCCGCAGGGCATCGAGCGCGACGTCGCTCGCGAGCGCGTCGAGGAGGGTTTCCGGCGGGAGGCGGAGGAAGAGCGCCGTGACCGGCAGGAGGAGGAAGGCGAGGACGATTCCGACGGCGAGCGCGAGAAGGAGATCGAACGTCCGCCTCACGGGAGCCCGAACCCCGCGCCGGCGAGCGCCCGCCGTCCCTTCCGCGCGAGCACGAGCGCGACGAACTCTTCGGCGGCCTCGCGGTCGTCCGTCTCTGAGACGACGGCGATCGGGTAGCGAATGTCGGCTCTCGCCTCGGTCGGGAGCTCGATCGCAAGGACGTCGCGGCCCGCGGCCTTCGCGTCACTCGCGTAGACGAAGCCGGCGTCCGCGTCTCCCGCTGCCACCTTGCCGAGGACCCCCTTCACGTCCTCCTCGTTCGAGACGACGGTCGCGAGAACACGCGAGAGACCGAGGTTCGCGAGCGCCGTCCGCGTGTAGTCGCCGACCGGGACACCGGGCGCGCCGACGACGAGGCGGATGCCGTCGGCCTCGAGGTCGCGGATCGATTCGATCCCGGCCGGGTTGTCGCTCGGGACGACGAGGACGAGGCGGTTCGTCGCAAAGATCCGGGGCTTCTCGATGATTCCTTCGTGATGGAGCTCGGCGGCGTAGCGCGGGCTCGCCGCCGCGTAGACGTCTGCCCGGGCGCCCTCCCGAAGCTGTGTCGCGAGCTCGTCCGAGCCCGCGAAGTTGAAGCGGGCGCCCGGGTCGAGCGCCCGGAAGGCCTCGGTGAGCGACGCGGCTGCGAAGACGGTCACGCTTCCGCCTCCGCCTCCGCGGGCGTTGTTGCCCGCGCATCCGGAAGCGGCGAGCGCAAGCGCCGCGAGCACGAGCGCGAAGCCGAGCCGACGCCTCAACGTTCCACGAGAACGGACGTGGCCTTGACGAGCGCGGTCGCCGGTGTTCCGGGCTCGAGCCCGAGCTGCTCGGCCGCCTCGCGCGTGATGACCGCGACCACGCGCGCGGTCTCGCGCGTCTCGAGCTCGACCTGGGCGAGGAGGCCGTCGGTCCGCACGCTCCGGACGACGCCGGGGAATCGGTTCCGCGCCGAGAGCGCGTGCTCCTCGCCGCCGCCGCGAAGGCGACGAAGCTCCGATGCGGGCACGACCCGGCGGTTCGCGGCGTCGCGCTCGGTTCGAATCCGTCCCTGCCGATCCCATCGGCGCAGCGTGTCGAGGCTTATCCCGAGCGCGCGCGCCGCCTCGCCGGCGGGAAGCATTTGCCTAGGCATTGCATATGCAAACGTACCACGTATCATCTCGCCGCCATGTTCTTTCGCCAGGTGCTGCACGACGACCTCGGGTGCGCCTCGTACGTCGTCGCCGCCGTCGGCGAGGCCGCCGTCATCGATCCGAAGTGGGAGGTCGAGGACTACCTCGCGCTCGCCGACGAGCACGGATTTCGGATCGCGCACGTCCTCGAGACGCACAACCACGCCGACCACGTCTCCGGACACGGCCGCCTCGTTGCCGCGACCGGCGCCACGATCCACGTCTCGAAGGACGCCGCCGTCGCGTACGAACACGAGGCGCTCGCGGACGGCGACGTCGTCGCGGTCGGCGGCGTGCGGTTGACGGCCCTCGCGACGCCCGGCCACCGCCCCGAGCACCTAGCGTTCCTCGTCTCCGACGGTGAGCGCGCGGAGTCACCCTGGCTCGTCGTGACCGGCGACTCTCTCTTCGTCGGCGACCTCGCTCGGCCGGACCTCGCCGTCGACCCCGGCGAGGGGGCGCACGGCCTCTTCGCCTCGTTGCGGCGCCTTCTCGCGCTCGACGACTTCGCGGAGGTCTGGCCCGGCCACATCGGCGGCTCGCTCTGCGGCAGCGCGGCGATGAGCGAGAAGCCGGCCTCGACGATCGGGTTCGAGCGCCGGTACAACCGGTTCGCGAGGCTCGCCGAGGAGGACGACTTCGTCCGGGCGCTGACCGGCAAGCTCGCACCCCAGCCGCCCAACTTCCGCCGGATCGTCGAGCTCAACCGCGGGCCGCTTCTCAC